>JAHDFW010000156.1 GCA_020627945.1 Cytophagales bacterium | reverse complement strand
TTTTTTGTTTTATAACATCCCTTCTTAATACTAAATTTTACAAAACACTATTAATCAACATTAGATAATATTCTATTATTAATTTTATTTATCTTAGTAAACAGTTTAGGTAAATAGAAGGATTGATGAAGTTTGTAGTTCGCGTTCAATTAATTATTATAGCATGTATGGGATTCGGTTTGAGTGTCTGCTATGCTCAAATTCCTCCAGGATATTATACTACCGCCACTGGTACTGGTTATACTCTTAAAACTCAACTGCATAATATCATTGATGATCATACAGTACAAACTTATGGTGCACTTTGGGGGTATTACGATAATACTGATTTGGATACAGATGGATTTATTTATGACATGTACTCTGAAAACCCAACTGGTACCGATCCTTATAATTTTACGTGGAGTGTTAACCAATGTGGATCTTCAGGTTATACGGGAGAAGGAGACTGTTATAACCGTGAGCATTCTATGCCAAAAAGCTGGTGGGGAGGAGATATAACTCAACCGATGTATACAGATATTCACCATGTCATTCCCACCGATGGTTATGTTAATTATCAGCGAAGTAACCTACCGTTTGGAGAAACTACCACTCCTTTTTTTATTAGTTCGAATGGATGTGAAAAAGGTTCTGGAACTCTAGCTATAGGTTATACTGGTACTGTATTTGAACCTTTGGATGAGTACAAAGGTGATTTTGCGAGAATTTATTTTTACATGGCTACTCGTTATCAAGATGTGATTGCTGGATGGCCAGGAAGTGCAATGCTTAATGGAACTTCAAACCAAGTGTTTTCGGACTGGTCTAAAGATATGCTTTTGAATTGGCATGAAAATGATCCAGTGAGCCAGAAGGAAATTGATCGTAACAATGCAATTTATTATCAGGTACAAGGGAATCGAAATCCTTTTGTAGATCATCCTGAATGGGCACAAGCAATATGGGGAGATTGTCCAGTAATTGGAGAACCAACGGTTAGTGATACTTCAAGGTGTGGGCCAGGGCAATTAATTGTTCCTGTTACTCCAGGGGCTGGAGGTACAAATTGTAATTGGTATTTGTCTGAAACAGGTTCGTCTGTCTATACTGGGACTAGTGCGCTAGTAACCATTAGTAAGACGGATACAATTTATATTTCTTCAATTGATTCTTTTGGTTGCGAGAGCACAAATAAAGTGCCTTTAATTATTTCAGTTTATAATGTGCCTGTAGTTGATTTTAGTGGACTCAATACGTCGTATGTAACTACCGATGCAGCGTCTAACTTGATTGGAAATCCTTCAGGAGGGACCTTTTCGGGAACTGGAGTTTCCGGAAACACTTTTAATCCAGGAGTTGCAGGAGCTGGAACTCATAATATTACATATAGCTTCACAACTTTGGATGGATGTACAAACTCTCAAACATATTCAACAAATGTAAATAGTGGTCCTACGGGAGGAGGTAATTCTGATTCAGATTTAATTATTACAGCAGTGTATGACGGGCCAATTTCTGGAAATCCAAAAGGAATTGAGTTATATGTCACTAGTGCTATTTCGGATCTTAGTATTTATGGTGTAGGTTTTGCAAATAATGGTGGTGGTACGGATGGACAAGAATTTACATTTCCATCGGTTTCGGCTAATGCTGGAGATTTTATATATGTGGCAACGGATAGTGCAGGGTTTGCAAGCTTTTTAGGGTTTGCGCCAAGCTACATCAGTGGCGCAGCAGGAATAAACGGTAATGATGCGATAGAATTATTTAAGAATGGAACATTGGTAGACCTTTTTGGAGATGTTGGTGTAGATGGTGTAGGACAACCTTGGGAATATACAGATGGGTGGGCATCTAGAAAAAACTGTACTGGACCGGATACAACTTTTACAGCGGCAAATTGGAATTATAGTGGTGTTGATGCTTTGGATGGTGAAATTACCAATGCGTCTGCAACGACTCCAATACCAATTGGTGTTTATGATTGTATTTCTTGTTTCACAACATATGGTGTTTTTGCAGATACCGCTTGTGGTTCTTATACGTGGAACAGTATTACCTATTTTGAGAGTAACTTTTTAGCCAAAGACACCATAGTGAATAATGGAGGATGTGACTCAATAGTTACCCTTAACCTTATTATTTATCCAACGGATACATCTACCGAAGTAATAGAGGCATGTGAATCGTATACTTGGAATGGAATAACATACATGTCTGATAATAATACTGCAACAGATACATTCATGAATCGTTTTGGTTGTGACTCTATTGTAACCCTTAATCTTACAATTCACAATACGGAATATAAAACGGATGTGATCTTTGCTTGTGGTTCGTACCAATGGATTGATGGAGTAACTTATTCTTCCAGCAACAATACAGCTAAAGATACTCTTCTAAATCAATATGGTTGTGATTCAATAGTGTCGTTAAACTTGACCATAAATCAAGCGAGTTTTGGAACGGATTTAGTTAATGCGTGTGGACCTTATACCTGGATTAATGGTGTTACATATTCCGGGAATAATAATACGGCAAAAGATACCTTGCTAAATGAATTTGGATGTGATTCTATCGTTACACTAAACCTAACAGTTCATGGAACTAATTATGGCACTCATACGGTTTCAGCATGTGGAACATATACCTGGAACGGGATTATTTATAGTTCTAGTAATAATACAGCAAAAGATACTCTACAGAATCAATATGGCTGTGACTCAATTGTTACATTAGATCTTACTATTTCTGATACGCTGTTCACCACTGACGTAATTCAATCGTGTAGTTCCATTACTTGGAATAATGTACTTTATACTAGTAGTAATTTTACGGCAAAAGATACTTTGAAGAGCGTTTCTGGATGTGATTCTATTGTTACGCTAAATCTTACCATTCATCAATCGCAAGTTGGAGTTCATGAGGTGACCACGTGTGGTTCTTATACCTGGAATGGGGTAACGTACAACCAAAGCAATAACACAGCCAAAGATACATTAGCTACCGCGTTTGGATGTGACTCTGTAGTTACATTAAATTTAACAATTTTGGACGCCTTTAATACTACGGATACTATTGAATCTTGTGGAGCATACACGTGGATTGATGGTAATGAATACTCAACAAGCAATAATACGGCGACATTTACCATGATGAGTCAACAAGGTTGTGATTCTGTGATTACCTTGAACCTTACGGTTAAAGAGGTAAATGTTGAGGTTACTGCTCTAGGAGTATTACTTCAGGCAAATAATGGCCAAGCTAGTTATCAATGGCTAGAATGTGATAATAATTATGCATTAATACCTGGGGCTAATCAACAATCTTATAATGTGACTTCAACTGGTGAATATGCAGTTCAACTTTTTCAGGATGGTTGCCTTGATACATCCAGCTGCAACTTTGTTACCGTCCTTTCTGTGGATGATGAGCAGGTTAGTCAGCTAGGAATTTATCCTAACCCTTCTAATGGAGAGGTGCAACTGTCACTTCCAAGCGATTATGTTGTGAGCGAATCAATTTTAATAACCAACATATTCGGAGTTCAACTCATGGAACTACAAGTAGAAACTCAAAACATTAAACTTAATCTTGAAGATCAACCTGCGGGCGTGTACTTAATCCGTTTTAGGAATCAAATGTATCGTATGGTGAAGGAATAGTTTTTTAATGCACAATTATACGTTGACGAAACTCTTCTACCTGAATAAGATATAATCCCTTGTCCAATTTAGATAAGTCCAAAGTTACTTTATCTGCCTTAATATAACCTGTTAGGAGCACCTTTCCAGTAAGGTCTGTTACCGTATACGACTGAAAAGGATTGGAAGCATTACTTAATTCAATGGTAATGAACTGCTCCACAGGATTAGGATAGATTTTGAATCCATTCACCATCTTTTCCTTAATACTTGTAGTATCTATGGTATCAATTGGTATTTCAGGTGGTTCTGGACAGGAATCTACCCTGCCATGAAGGTTATATTTAGCAAAGAATTGCCATATTTTTTCGGAAGCATCAAAATCATAATTGGTTCCAGCATCCCCATAAGGTGAGTTAGGCCAATCGTGTCCACCGCCAAAAATTTTATAGAGTTCAACATCCGAGCAGCTATCTCCATGTGAATAATGATAATGAACAACCGTACTTCCATCACTCATATTAATGTCCGGAAGACTATCAATTACTTCATAGCGTGTACCATTATTTCTTTTCCAGTAATTGACAACACTGTCAATAGGATCCGCAATAAAAGATCCATTATACGCAACGGTTTCGTCCGTGGTGCCATGAATTTGCATTATGGGAATTGCACGGTTAGGAGAACAGTTGTTTTTTTGATTAGGCTGCATAGAACCCGTAACAGAGGCAATTGCCGCTATTCTGTTGGGGATTTCACAAGCTAATTTATAACTGAAAAAGCCACCATTCGACATCCCTGTAGAATAAATTCGCGTCGTATCAATATCATATTTGGTCAATAAAGTGTCCAGAAGAGCCTCTACAAATCCAACATCGTCTCCTTGACTCCCAACCCATCCCACATTCCAATGTGTTGTACCAAATTGATCTGGTAAACCATTTGGTTGGACTAATAAGAAGCCAGCAGTATCTGCAATCGGAGCAAAGTTTGAGTATCCAAATTGTTCCTCCATGTTAGATGTATAGCCATGGAAATTAAGTACCAAAGGAACCGAAATAGAGTCTAAATTTGCGGGTTCATAAATCAGATATGCTCTATCCAAGTTAGCATGAATCAAAGTATCATAAATTGTATCTTGAGCCATAATTGGACGAAATACTAAAACGCTAGTCAATAATAATGTTGCCTTTAGTAGTTTATAGTTGGATTTTCTTACCATATGATTTTGTGGTCAACGTGCTTAAGTTAATACAATTATGCCTCACAAGGTAAGCAATCTTTAAAATTATTCATAGGAATTTATGTTAGAGAGACCATTATTAAGCATAATATTGAAAATGTAAAGAGCCTTTGTTTTCACATTGATTTTGGAAATTAAGCATTATAGTTTGGCTTTCTAACCCATAGGACTACGTATAGCAGTTGAACTGAAACGAGTCCAAATATTCCGCCTCATCTACTTAAATTTATAAGTGGGGGTTGTAAAACAAAATATATAATTATATTGTACTCAAATCTTTTCATAATGTTATGAGCGAAATATTATCCACGCAAGAATTGACCAAGGTGTATGGGAACAATAGAGCTTTAGATGGGCTCAGCATTTCGGTATACCAAGGACAGGTATATGGAATTTTGGGACCAAATGGAAGCGGTAAGACTACCACATTGGCAATGTTGCTAGATGTTCTTAACCCAACCAGCGGAACGTATCGTTGGTTTGGAGAAGAATCGTCGCATCATATCCGTAAAAGAATTGGTGCACTTTTAGAAACAC
Organism: Cytophagales bacterium; assembly: GCA_020627945.1. Taxonomy (GTDB): domain Bacteria; phylum Bacteroidota; class Bacteroidia; order Cytophagales; family JAHDFW01; genus JAHDFW01. Next base: position 5,211 of record JAHDFW010000156.1, on the reverse strand, counting down.
CGAACTTTTACTCGTATCTATCTGCCGAACAAAATCTGAAAATATCTGCAGATATCAAGGAAGTAGATTATGAGGATATCACCAGAGTGTTGGAAATAGTAAACTTGTTGGATCGAAAGGATGATAAATTCAAAACGTACTCATTGGGGATGAAGCAGAGATTAGCTATAGCATCCGCGTTAATGGGAACACCAGAAATATTATTATTAGATGAACCAACCAACGGGTTAGACCCAAAAGGAATTGTGGAAATTCGTGATATCATTAAAAAGGTTTCTAAAGAAGGAATTACCGTTATTTTAGCCAGTCATATGCTGGATGAAATTGAAAAGGTATGTACTCATGTGGCAATACTTAAGAAAGGTAAACTACTTACTGAAGGTGCTGTTTCAGATATTCTCGTTGATGAAAATTTAGTGGAAATAGCTGCAGATGATATGAATGCCCTTAATGAAGCACTTCAGACAATTTCGATAATTGCAAGTTTTAAACCTCAAAGCGATCAATTTGTAGTTAAGCTTAAAGAGGATTATTCAAGTAAGGATTTAAACCGTGAGTTGGTAGAACGTAAAGTAGTTGTTACCAAACTGATTGAGAAGAAGAAAGATTTAGAAACTCAATTCCTTGAAATCACCGACTAGAAAAACGTTCATTTATTAAGAAATTATACCCTGATCATGTTAAGAATATTAAAAATAGAATTGCGTAAAATAGTTAACTACGTTCCTCTATGGGTTTTGTTTGCGATTTATTTATTGCTATTTATTCCTACAGCGTTTACAGTAGAATCTGCAGCCGATTTTCTAATGTCAGAATACGTTTCGGCAATGACTCAAGGTCAGGAAACTGATGCGGGATCGGTATTGTTTTCATATCAATACATTTGGTATGTTCTATCCTTCCTGAATTTGAAATTTGCGGTTTTCTTGTCTCTAATTATTGTGACTTTAGTAACTAACGAATTTCAGTTTCGAACTCTCAGACAAAATATCATTGATGGAATGAGTCGTTTAGAGGTATTATTAGGGAAGCAGCTAATAATGCTCCTGATTTCCCTAATTTCGGGACTTTTCCTGTTCGTATTTATTCTGGTTTTAGGGGAGCAACCAAAGGATTCAGATCCTATACCAGTTTTTGAAGGAGCTGTATATGTAATATATTTCATGATTGGAATTTTTGGTTTCATGAACTTTGCATACTTGATTTCCTCGCTCTTTAAAAATGCTGGATTAAGTATTTTAGGAGTGATAGTATATTGGATTGGAGAGTGGATTGTAGGTTGGTTTGTCCCAGATCAGTATGAAAGGTTTTTGCCAGCCAATGCCATTGGGGGAATTATACCTGGACCTACAGAAGAACTGGTTACCAAGTCAATTTTGCCATATCCAGATGCTCTTACCATAGGAATAGCTCTTGGATACATTGCTCTTTTTGTTGCGTTAAATTATTGGGTTCTTTTAAAAGGAAAATTGTCTAAGTAAATGAAGTTTTAGATTTTATTTTAAACAGAAGTTAGGCTTGATTTTTAAGCTTTATAAACTCACGAAAATATTTCCATAACTAGGTCAATAAACATATATTTGCCAAACTCTTTTCGACCATTAGACATGAAATACAAACGTATACTTCTTAAACTTAGCGGAGAATCCTTAATGGGATCACAAAATTTTGGAATTGATCCGGTAAGGCTCACTGAATATGCAGAAGAAATTAAAGCGGTTCAGGAATTAGGTATTGAAGTTGCGATAGTGATTGGTGGTGGAAATATCTACCGTGGAATTCAAGCCGAAAAAACAGGTATTGACCGTGTTCAGGGTGACCACATGGGAATGATGGCAACTCTTATCAATGGAATGGCTTTACAAAGTGCTTTAGAGAAAAGCGGAGTTTATACTCGATTGATGTCTAGTATAAATGTCGAAACTATTTGTGAACCATATATTCGTCGTAGAGCAATTCGCCATCTAGAGAAGAAAAGAGTAATTATTTTAGGTGCTGGTACTGGTAACCCATATTTCACAACAGATTCTGCGGCAAGTTTAAGAGCAATTGAAATTAACGCAGATGTAGTTCTTAAAGGAACTAGAGTGGACGGTGTTTATTCTGCTGATCCAGAGAAGGATTCTACAGCAGTGAAATTTGACAAGATTTCGTTTGATGAAGTTTATCGTCAAGGATTAAACATTATGGATATGACGGCATTTACCATCTGTCAAGAAAATAATTTGCCAATTGTCGTTTTTGACATGAACAAACCAGGTAATTTAATGAAGTTGATAGAGGGAGAAGAAGTAGGAACTCTTGTTACAGATAATGCTTAATTTGTAAAGGCTTAGGTAACATTTATCATATAAATGAAAGTTATTTTTTAACATAGTAAAGATTTAGAAAGGGATGGAAGAGATCAAATTTTATTTAGATAGCGCAAAAGAAGGAATGGAAAATGCAATTTCGCGTACGATCAGTGCTTTTTCCAAAGTTAGAGCGGGTAAAGCAAATCCAGCTATGTTAGATGGAATTAGTGTTATATACTACGGTAACCAAACTCCATTAAATCAAGTAGCATCTATCAATACTCCCGATGCTCGAACCATTATTGTTAAACCTTGGGAGAAGACGGTAATTAGTGATATTGAAACAGCATTAATCAATAGTGATTTAGGTCTTAATCCTCAAAGCGATGGTGAGACTATCAAGTTGTTTCTTCCGCCTTTAACAGAAGAAAGAAGAAAGTCTCTAGTTAAGACGATTAAGGGAGAAGCTGAAAATGGAAAAATTAGCATTCGTAATGTAAGAAAAGATGCGAATGATGATTTGAAAAAATTGAAAAGTGACGGAGTATCTGAAGACGATATAAAACGTGCAGAAGATCAAGTACAAAAGCTTACGGACACCTATACTGCTAAAATTGATGAAATCTTCAGTGCTAAGGAAGAGGAAATCATGACTATCTAGTTGTGTAAAACACAATATCCCATTTTTTTATTAAAGGAAAACCTTGGAAAATACACCAAGGTTTTTTTAATTGTAGTTCATGGAATTTGAATTTGGAAATTTCAACCGGGAGGTTCTAGATAAATTTGAAAAAATGATTGAGTCTGATGATTCACTTTTTTTCGATGTTGGTGAATTGGAATACGTAATCACTCATTATTTGCAAACGGGTAATCTTAAAAAGGCTACATCGGGGGTGGAGTACGGATTACAACTTCATCCAAATTCTCAGGAGCTTTTAATGCTGAAAGTACAAGTACTTACAGCTAAAAATGAATTTGAGGAAGCTCTTTTTTATTTAGAGGATTTACCAGATTATTTGAATACTGAAGTCAACCTTGCAAAAGGATTAATCTATATAAAATGCGAACGTTACGATCAAGCAATTCAATTGCTTAAAAAAGCGCTAACGTTAGACCCTGAGAATTCGGAGTTGTTCTATACTATAGGTTACGCTTTCCAGTCCAAGCAAAATTATCATCAAGCTATAAAGTACTACAAACGTAGTGTAGAATTGGATATGTCCAATGAATTAGCGCTGTATGAGTTGGCATTTTGCCTTGAAATAACGAATCGACTTGAGGAGGCTATACCTTTTTATCAGAAATTTATTGATGCAGATCCATATGCGGAGAACGCGTGGTACAACCTAGGTACAATCTACCATCAGTTAGGTAAGCCAAAAGAAGCAATGGATGCTTTTGAGTTTGCTATTGCAATTGAGCCTGAATTTTCGTCAGCGTATTTCAACTTAGCAAACATTCAATTTGAATGCGAGTTGTATTCAGACGCAATTCAAAATTTTGAAGATTGTCTGGAACATGAATCTCCATCTGCAGAAGTATACTGTAAAATTGGAGAATGCTACGAGCAACTTGAAAATCTTGATTTGGCATTCGAATTTTATAAGAAGGCTCTGAAAATTGATAAAACAAAAGAAGAAGCATTGATTGGACTAGGAAGTATTTTGTACGAACGCGACAAGATGCAGGAAGCAATCTATTTTGTTTCTCGAGCAAAAGAAGTTAATCCTACGAACCCAGGGTATTGGCATCTTTTAGCAAATTGTGAGTTTCGTATGGGGAATGAAGCATCCTGTTTGGAAGCATTTCAGACCGCAATTGAGTTGGAAACATCAGATTCTAAAATCTGGTTGGACTATAGTTTTATTTATTACGACAAAGGAGAGTATGAATCAGCACATGAAGTTGTAAAGCAAGGTTTAGAGTATATTCCAGAATCAGCAGAATTGTATTATATGGGATTCGTGTTTGCATTAAAGGCAGGAAACATTAAAGAATCTTTAATTATATTGGAAAATGCTCTAATTTTGGACCCAGATAAAAAGGATATGGTTTTTGAATATTTTCAGAGTCTTGAAGAGCAAAAAGCCATACTGCATATAATGGATAAAGTGAGTTAAGGAGAAATTGATTACGCAAAGCATGAATTATAATTTAAATAATTTACCAGAAAGAACACAAAAGCCTAGAGAGAAAGGTCTTACAATGGTGATGGACAAAGGTCTAAGCATCAGAGAAGTGGAAGACATGTTAGAAATAGGTGAGGATAAAATTGATATTGTAAAACTTGGATGGGCAACTTCTTATGTTACTCCACGTTTAGACGAAAAAATAAAGATGTACCAATCTGCAGGAATTCCTGTGTATTTGGGAGGTACATTATTTGAGGCTTTCGCTATTCGTAATCAATTTGATGATTACTTGAGAGTACTTGAAAAGTATGGAATTACTCATGCAGAAGTTTCTGATGGTTCCATGGATATGGACCATGACGATAAATGTGAGTATATCCGAAAACTTTGCAATCACGTCACTGTTTTATCTGAGGTTGGATCTAAAGATGCAGATGTGATTATTCCACCTTATAAGTGGATTGAATTAATGCAAAAAGAATTAGAAGCAGGTTCTTGGAAGGTAATTGGAGAAGCTCGTGAAAGTGGTAACGTAGGATTATTTAGAGGGAGTGGAGAAGTTCGTTCAGGATTGGTAGAGGAAATTCTTACTAAAATTCCATTTGAAAAAATCCTTTGGGAAGCACCTCAAAAAGCACAGCAAGTTTGGTTCATTAAATTATTAGGAGCTAATGTAAACTTGGGTAATATTGCTCCAAATGAAATAATACCTTTGGAAACAATTCGTTTAGGATTGCGAGGTGATACGTTTCATCACTTTCTTGGAAAATAAGTATTAACGA
>JAHDFW010000155.1 GCA_020627945.1 Cytophagales bacterium | reverse complement strand
TGAATGAGCATATTATAAAATTTAAAAAGATTGTCAGGTTGAGTGATTCAGCGCATTGCAATGTTGGTAAAACCTATCCATTATTCTTTCGTATATTAAAACTAAAAGAACCTCTTATGAAAATTGGCAGACCATTCAACAAGTTAAGCAAAAGTGAATATTTTCACTACATCAATAATCATAAGAAGTATACTGATTTTAACACTTTAGGTTTATACAGGTCTATTTCTGAAAATGAATCGTTGAGTTTAGATGATAAAATTGAAATCAGAGATTTTGCGAATCAATTTTTTCAAAAGACATTTGATTTTTATCAGATCAAAGATCCTACTACTTATTTCGAACTTACCACGTTAGGTAGAGATCTTACTTCAGGTGATTATACGCAGGTTTGGCGAGAAATTAGAACCAATCAACAGAAAATTCTAGAGTCTAAAAGAATTAATCATCGCAGTTTTGGGGATTATTCTAAGCATAATTGTGGTTACGAAGGTTGTCCTTTGGACGGAGTAATGGTTCAGAAAAAGTGGAGTATAGCTCAGTGGTGCGGGATGGATTTCGATACTGATAAAAATAAATACGAACAACAGGCTAAATCAGAACGTAGAAAGAAGGCAAGAAAAAAGTCGCATCGAATTATTCGAGAGGAGTTGGAGAATCAATAGATCTTTACCCCATTCCACCGAATCCCCACAATTTCCATCCACAGTCCAATTCAAAAGGTTATATTTGTGCCATGTCTAATGTTATAGCCATAGTTGGGAGACCTAATGTAGGTAAGTCCACTTTTTTTAACCGTCTTACTGGAGAGCGTGATGCCATTATGCACAACGAAAGCGGGGTTACTCGTGATCGTCATTATGGATATGCCGAATGGACTGGTAATAAGTTTATTGTAATTGATACTGGCGGATATGTGCAAGGTTCGGAAGATAAGTTCGAAGCTGCAATTCGTGATCAAGTAATGCTCGCTGTTGATGAAGCGGATGTGATATTATTTATGGTGGATTGTGTTGCAGGACTTACAGGTCTTGATACGGATTTTGCTAATATTATTCGTCAATCGGATAAACCTAAATTTCTAATCGCAAATAAGGCGGATACTACCGAACGTACTCACATGATTGCTGAGTTCTATAGCCTAGGAATTGGAGATGAGGTGTTTCCTGTTTCTTCGCAAAATGGAAAAGGAACAGGTGAATTATTGGACGCTGTAGTAGAAGCATTGCCAAAACAACAAAACGCGGAAGAACCAGATGGGATTCCTAAAATCTCGGTGATTGGACGTCCCAATGCAGGTAAAAGTTCTTTGGTGAATTTACTTTTAGGTAAAGAGCGAAGTATCGTTACTGATGAAGCTGGAACCACCAGAGATTCTATTCATTCCCATTATAAGGCATTTGGTAAAGAATTCATCATTGTTGATACGGCTGGACTTAGAAGAAAATCTAGAGTAAAAGAAAATATTGAGTTCTATTCGAACTTAAGGGCTATTAAGTCAATTGAGGAATCCGATGTGTGTATCGTAATGTTGGATGCGCAGAGAGGGATAGAATCACAGGACGTTAATATTTTATCTTTAGCCCACCGTAATGGAAAAGGTATTGTAATTCTAGTTAACAAATGGGACTTGATTGAAAAGGAAACCAATACGGCGAAGGACTACGAAAAGCTCATTCGTGAGAAGATTCCACATCTTAATTTTGCTCCAATAATTTTTGTTTCTGTTAACGATAAGCAAAGAATTCAGAAGGCAATTGAAAAAACCATTGAGGTGTACGACAATAAGAGACAGAAGCTTAGTACTTCTGTTTTGAATAAAGAAATTTTACCTGAAATAGAGCGGAGACCTCCTCCAACTTATAGAGGGAAGTACATTCGAATAAAATACATTACTCAATTACCAACTTATAAACCGGTGTTTGCATTTTTTGCGAATCACCCTAAGCACATCAAAGAACCTTATGCGAGATTTCTTGAAAATCAGATCCGTAAGAAGTTCAATTTTGAAGGAGTGCCGTTAAGAGTTGTATTTAAAGAGAAATAACCTGTTTGTATCGGTATAAGTGAATTTTTATTATTTACTTTGCCCGAGAATTATTCTGGTACACAATTAATTGAAGAAAAATTATGAAAAAAGTATTATCTATTTTCGCTATCGCAGGAGCAATGTTCATGTACTCTTGTGGTGAAGCTGAGAGAGCTGTTGAAGATGCAGGTGCTGACGTAGAAGAAGTAGTAGAAGGTGCTGCTGAAACTGTAGAAGAAGGAGTTTCTGAAGTTGAAGACGTAGTGTCTGAAGTAGAAGGAGCTGTTGATGCTGTTGGTGAAGCTGTTGACACTGCTGCTGCTAAAGCTGAAGAGGTAGCTGACGATGCTAAAGAAGTAGTTGAGGATGCAGGAGAAATGATTAACAACTAATCATTCGTAGCATTTAATAACTTCTAAAAAAGTTTTAAACTAAGAAAGCCATCATAAGATGGCTTTTTTTGTTCTATATTGTTAAGATCATTAATTTCATCCCATGAACTCCTTTTCAGAACTCAATCTTAACAAGCAAATTCTCAATGCTTTGGATGAAGCAGGATACGAGAAACCAACCCCAATCCAAGAAAAGGCAATTCCTCAGGTTTTGTCAGGCCAAGATATATTGGGTATTGCTCAAACGGGAACAGGAAAAACCGCCGCGTTTCTTTTGCCAATTTTGATGAAGATTAAATATGCGCAGGGAGATCAACCAAGAGTATTGATTCTTGAACCTACTCGCGAGCTTGCCATTCAAGTAGAAAAGGAGTGTGAGAAATACTGCAAATACTTAGATATAAGATTTCTTGCAGTGTATGGAGGAGTCGGACCAAAAACCCAAATTGAGGAGGTTGAAAAAGGGCTAGATATTGTAATAGCTACTCCAGGTAGATTAATGGATTTGTATCGTAATCTTACACTTTCCTTAAATTCCTTGCAGGTAATGATTATTGATGAGGCCGATCGAATGATGCAAATGGGATTTTTACCGCAAATTCATCAACTTCTAGAAGTTATACCACGGAAAAGACAAAACTTGTTATTCTCGGCTACAATGCCACCTCCTGTAAAAGAACTTACCGCTGAATTTCTTGAATTTCCAGTTGAGATTGAAGTAACTCCTCAAGCAACACCGGCGGAAACCGTAAAACAAATACAGTTTCAAGTGCCTAATCTTAAGACTAAGATTAATCTATTGGAGAAGCTTCTAAAAGATGAGATATATTCGAAGGTGATTGTTTTTACAAGATCAAAGTCGACTGCAGATAATGTCTTTAAATATTTGGAACGAAAGGTAGAAGGTAATATACGAGTGATCCATTCCAACAAGGGACAAAACTCAAGAATCAATGCCATTAATCAGTTCAAAGAAGGAGAAGTACGCGTGTTAGTTTCTACCGATGTTACCGCAAGAGGAATTGATGTTGCTAAAGTAAGTCATGTAATTAACTTTGATGTACCGATTCAGTATGAAGATTACGTGCATAGAATTGGACGAACTGGAAGAGCATTTCACACGGGGGAGGCTATTTCTTTAGTCAATGAAGCAGAACAATATCATATTCGAAAAATTGAAGAACTAATCCGAATGTCTATCGAGGTGGTGGACTTGCCTGAAGGATTGGACATTTCTCCAACACCAAAGGAAGAAGCCATTCAAATAGCTAGGCAAATTGATCATCAAAAACGTAAAGAAGATCCGACTTTCAAAGGCGCATTTCAAGAGAAAAAGAAACGACCTAGTAAGAATTCGAAATCCTTTAATAAAGGAGGAAATAAGTCTAAAAGAAAGAAGCGGTAATTACTCCTTACTTAAGCTTTCAAACTTGGTCTTAATTTCATGATAAAGAGAAGTCTCATCCGTAGTATTCGGTGGGAAAGCTTCTGCAATTTCTTTAAGAACCATCAGGAAGCGAGCTTTTAAATCATCATTGAAAAAGTAATGTAAACCTTCCAATGTTTTCATTGCCATTTTATAGACTGTTTTCGAGTCCTGCTCTTCTTTTTGTAATACTAGGAAAATGATTTTCGTATAGGCACTATCGATATGGCCTGCTCTACTTTTTTCTTGAACTAGGTCCTCTAGTCGATCACGTTCTTCGGTTTGAATTTCGCCATCAGCACAAGCCATTACATAACATAGCTGCCCTAGAGCGTAGTATAATTTTTCAGATGCATCCATAAACTATTGTTTTTCGTATATGTTAGTTGGGCTATGTAATGTTGTTCGATGATTGCAAAGTACGAAAGAAAAGCAAATTCATCAATGAATCGTCGAGTTAACTAACTTTTACACTTATCACAGGTACATTTAGTTTATTCACTAAGTCCTCGGTTAAACTTCCACTCATAAAATACGAGATTCCTGTAAGACCTTTGGTTGTTACACACAACATTCCATTTCCTAAAGTGTTGCAATATGCTTGAATACCTTCTGTTGCAGAATAGCTATTATAAACTACTGGTTTAAGGTGATCTTCATCAAAATCTAATTGTTCTCGAAAAGCATTTATCTTTTTCATTGAAGACTGGGTATCCTCAAAAAATGATGGTGTAACTACTTTTAGTAGCATTGTATCTGCATCATGTTTTTCAAAGAACCTAAAGATTTGATTATAGCCGTCCGCGTTTGCAGTATTATTAAAATCAGAAGCTATCACTAGTTCGTGAAGTTTTCCAAAATCAAAGTAATCTTTAAGCGTAATTACTGGGCAAGGAGCGTTTCTAACAACACGTTGTGTGTTTGATCCTAGGATCCGTTCTTTCAAATTGGAAACACCATTAGTTCCCATTACGATCAGGTTTACCTCGTTTTTTACAAGAGGCAATTCCATTATTTCCGTTGGATCTTTATCGTAAATTGGGACTTTTTCTAATTTGGGAATATCTGTTAATACGCTTCCAATAAGCTTTTCAATGGCTGATGAAACATGTTCTTTGTATTCCTCGATATTTGAGCTATTGGCAGAATCTGGAACAAATTCTTTTATGTCTTTATAGTTAGGAGAATCAAACCAGTGCATTACCACTAAAGTTCCGTTAAACCATTTAGCAATATCAGCTCCAACTTTTATAGCAGCTTTTGAACATTCTGAAAAGTCGGTGGGAACCAGAATTTTATACATAGAGATTAAGTGTTAAGCAACAGCTGAGGTTATCCAGCTGTAATATGGCCTATTTTTGTGAGATTCTCAGGTTTTAAAATTCTTATTTTTCTACCCTTTGAGTCAATAAGACCCTCTTCCTTAAAATCGTGTACCAATCGAATTAGTGTTTCAGTAGCAGTACCTACCAAATTTGCTAAATCCTCTCTGGTTAGGTTAATTTCAACATGACCTCCTGATTTGCAGTCACGATATATGTCGCATAACTGATATAAGACTATGGCAAATCGTTCGCGTACCGTCATTTGTGCTTGATGAGTAAGTTTTTCAGTAAACATCCCCAGTTCTGTACAAGCTTGCTTAAGAAGTTCTTTCGTAAAAGTATTGGAGCGCTCCATGTATTCGAAAAACTGCTCCTGTGGAATAAAGCATGCATCTGTTTCCTCTAGGGTTTCGGCCGATACAGGATAAAGTTCCTCACTTATTAATGCACGATAACCTAGTATATCACCAGCTCGAGCAATTTGAACAATTTGCTGCTTTCCGTCGAATCCAATTTTGTATACTTTGATTTTTCCACTTTGGATACAATATACTCCCAGAGGCCGGGTGCCTTCTCCAAAAAGTACTTCTTTTTTCTTATAGGTGTTTTTACCAAACTTCTTCTGTACAAGACCATGTCCCGGGTTGTTTAGTAATTCATAACAAATAGATGCGTCCGAATTGCAGATTGCACAAACTTCATTGCCTATGTTTTTTGCTTCACTCACATTTCAAATATACGAATTCAGATTAAGTATGCCATTATATAGAGTTAACATAAAGGGTTCCAATGTTAAGAAATTGTTAAGTTTTTCAATATTGAGATGTTTAAGTTGCTTATTATCAGTTGTTTAATATTTATTTTTCGACTTAACATTAACTTAACATCTCATTAAAATTCAGTTCACAACCTAACAGTTGTTTTGCATTATCAAAATTTAGATAACCTAATACAAAAAATGAAAACCAAAAACCTATTTACATTATTGATGACCGCAGGACTGGTAGTTGCACTTACTTCTTGTGGGAAAAAAGGATGTATGGATCCTTACGCAGATAACTATAATGCGGAGGCTACAAAAGATGATGAGTCTTGTACTTATACTACTTCGAAGGAAGCTCAATTAGCAGAGGAAGAATTCGCTGCTGCTTTTGCGGGTTCCGGTAACGTTGTTACTGACCCAGGTGTTTCTACTACTAGTCTTACTCCTTCAGGAGGTGCTACTACTGGAACTCTTTCAACTCCTCCTGTTTCTATGACAGCTACAACTTACCATGGAGCGGTTGCTCCATCTGGCGCAGTATGGTTTGAAGGATGGTCATTCCTTGATAACATAGTTAAAGGAAATACCACTGATGTGGATAGAGCTCTTACTTTCGCTGATACAGTAACTATCAAAGATGATGGAAGCGGTACAGGTACAATCACTTTGAAAAAAGATACACTTTATATCCTTGACGGATTAGTATTCGTAAACGATGGTCAAACATTAACTATTGAAGCAGGTACAGTAATTAAAGGTAAAGGAACTCCTACTGGTTCTGATAATGCCTCTGCATTGATCGTTGCTCAAGGTGGTAAAATAATGGCTAATGGAACAGCTGCAGCTCCAATTATTATGACTGCTGAAGCTGATAATTTAGATGGAACATCTACTGCTACAACTCGTGGTGAGTGGGGAGGACTAATCATTATTGGTAAAGCTTTTGCTAACCTTTCAACAGGTACCGGTTCGGTAGAAGGGATTCCAACTTCTGAAACAAGAGGTTCTTACGGAGGAACTAACGATGATGATAACTCTGGTGTAATTAACTATGTTTCCATTCGTCATGGTGGATCTGACATTGGAGCAGGAAACGAGATCAACGGTCTTTCTTTATACACTGTAGGATCAGGAACTGAAATCGATTATGTTGAAGTGGTTGCTAATAAAGATGATGGTATAGAGTGGTTCGGTGGAACTGTAAATGTATCTCACTTTATCTCTGCTTACTGTGGTGACGATGCTTTGGATTACGATGAAGGATTCCGCGGAATGCAACAATTTGGTGTAATCTACCAAGATCCAACTGCAGGTGAAGCGGATAGAGGTGGAGAGCACGATGGAGGTCCTTCAGATTGCGAAGATTGTACTCCATTTGCAAACCCTAAGTTCTATAACATTACTTCTATTGGTAATTCTGAGTCAAGAGCGATCACATTCCGTGATAATGCTGGAGGGGAATACCATAACTCAATTTTTATCAACTACGAGAAAGGTGTTGATGTAGAGTTTCTACTTGAAACTTCTCAGGATTCTTACAAGCAATTCCAAGATGGAAACTTGAAAGTAATGAACAATATTTTCTTCAACATTGAAGGTGGTGCTAAAACTACAGGAGAAGATTTATTTACTGTTAGCGCTCAATAATCAACATTGAAGATTATAAAGTATATACCGTTTTATTCAATTCAATCAGTGGAATTTGGAGCCCTTCACTGGGGTTCCTTTTCCACATTTGAATAACGAATAAAACACAGCTCGGAAACGGGAAAAATGAATTGAATTGAATAAAATTTTTGAATTGAATAAAGCGATGAAAAGAATAATTTTAACAGCGATTGCAATTACGGTTAGTTGCATTACTGCATTTTCTCAAGCTACTATTAAAGGTAAAATTACTGACAAGGAAACTGGTGAAATCCTTTTCGGTGCAACTGCTGGTCTTAAGCCTATTATGAAAGGTGCTGCAGCTGACTTTGATGGTAACTATATCATTAAGAATGTTCCAGCGGGTACTTACACAGTTGAATGTTCTTACATTTCTTATGAAACTGAAAAAGTTGGAAACTTTATAGTGGAAGATGGTAAAACATATACATTGGATTTCCAATTAGGTACAGGAAGCGAAGAGATTGAAGTGGTTGAGGTAGTTGTACGAATGGAAAAGAACAATGACAACGCAATCTTAATGCTTCAAAAAAGAGAAACTACCGTAATGGATGGTGTTTCATCTGAGCAATTCAGCAAAGTAGGGGCAGGTGATGCTGCTGCTGCTGCAAAGAAAGTTTCAGGTGTAACTGTTCAAGGAGGTAAGTATGTTTACGTTCGTGGTCTTGGAGATCGTTACTCTAAAACTTTGGTAAACGGAGCTGAAATTCCGGGTCTTGATCCTAATAAAAACTCTGTGCAAATGGATATGTTCCCAACAGAGTTGTTGGATAATATGTTAATCTATAAGACATTTCAAGCAGATAAGCCAGGTGATTATACTGGAGGATTAGTTGATATTGGAACAAAGCAGTATCCAGACAAATTCAAGTTGTCTGTTTCTACTTCTGCAGGTTTCAACCCTAACGCACACTTGAATCCAAATGTTATCTCTTATGATAACTCTAACAATCAAGTACCAGAGTGGTTTTCAAATAATGAGTTGCCAACTTTCGCTGATGCAAGAGGAGATCAAGAAGTAAGTGGTCAAAAACTTGCTGAAGCAACTAAGTCTTTCGACAACAAAATGGACTTCCATAACCGTACAAATCCATTGAATTTTGGTCAGAATATTAATATTGGAAATTCATACGATTTGAACGATAGTGTAACTTTTGGTTTCGTTGCAGCTGTTTCTTACGATCAAAAATATTCTGCATATGACAATGGAATTAACGCTCGTTGGCAGTTAAGCGAAAACGCTTCTAAGAATCCAAAATTGAACAACCAACGTTACTTCGATGAAACTCGTGGACAAGAGCAGTTTTCTTATGGTGGATTGGTGAATCTTACATTAGATATCGACAAGAAGAAAGCGGATCATACGATTGGAGCTAATTTCATGTTCAACGGACTTAACGAGAAAGATACTCGTTTCTTACAAGGTCGTTTCCCAGCAAATGATCCTTCATTAGTATACTATACTCGTTCGTTACAAAACCAGTACAACAAGTTGGCAATAGGTCAATTGGTTGGTGAGCATGAGATTGGTAAGTCAAAAATTAACTGGGTATCTTCATTCTCTTCTTCTTCTCAGGAGCAGCCAGATCTTAGATTCTTTACATATGGAGATTACATTGATGATGAGGATACACTTTCTAAGGTTGATATTTCTATTGGTCAGTTGCCAACTCGTTATTTCCGTACAATGAACCAAACGAACTGGGACAATAAAATCCACTTTACTCAAGAAGTATCTGATAAGTTGCAATTGAAATTTGGTGCATCTGGTACGTTTGTAAAACGTGATTTCAAAGAAGATCAGTACAGATATGCAAATGATCTTTTAGCTTTTGACAACAATGTTGAAGATCACCTTAGCAATGTTTGGCAACCAGGTCAATTCGGAGGAGTTTATATTGTGAACGCATTTGATCCTAGAAATACTTATAATGCTTCGCAGAACGTATTTGGTTCTTATGCACAATTGAAATATGAACCTAACAAAGTATCTACTTTCATTGGTGGTTTAAGAGCTGAAAAGGCAAACATTGGTTTGGTTAGTCAGGACGAGGAAGTTGGTGAAGCAACTCTAAACAACCTTGATATCCTTCCTTCATTGTCTTATATCAGAACGATCAATGAAGATCTTAAGCTTAAGACTGCTGCAACACGTACATTAGCAAGACCAACTTTCCGTGAGTTGGCTCCTTATGCTTCGTTCCAGTTTGTTGGTCAAGAGCTGTTATTAGGTAATCCAAACTTGCAACGTACTTTGATTGATAATTTTGATGTAAGATTAGAGAAGTATGGTAAGCCAGGAGAATTGGTAGCAGTTAGTTTGTTCGGAAAGAGGTTTACAAATCCAATTGAGCGTATTATCAATCCATTTGCTACTAACGAGATCAACTTTGCAAATATTGACAAAGCAGTTCTTGGAGGAGTTGAAGTGGAGTGGAAAAAAGGAATTTCTGCATTGTCTAACGACAACCGTATGGTAAGTGCAGGAGTAAACGCCTCTTACATTTATTCACGAATCAACCTTACTGACGATGTATTTACTTCAGTTTCTGCTTTGAATCCAAATGCTAAGTCATATAGACAAATGTTCGGACAAGCTCCTTACACTATGAACGGTATCGTAAGTTACGAGCACTTCGACAAAGGACTTAAAGCTAATTTGAACTTCAACATGTCTGGACCTAAGATGTTCTTAGTAATGAAAGGAGCAACTCCAAATGTATTTGAAAAGTCAAGAGCTGATTTAGGATTTAACATTTCTAAAGAACTAGGAGATCACTGGGATGCTAAATTCTCGGTATCAAACATCTTAAACTCTGCTTACAGATTTGAGCAAGATTTCGGAGGAATTAGCTACACATTTGCTAGATACAAAATGGGTCAAACTGTAGGGATGAGCTTGACTTATAAGATTAACTAAATAAAATTTAGCTAACCACTAACAAACTTATATCATTTCGAAAAGCCACTCCAGATTGGGGTGGCTTTTTCGTTTAACGTTCTTTAAGAAAAAGTTTTTATAAACCTTTACTAACTAAAACAATTCGTCATCCGATAGCTATCGGATCA
>JAHDFW010000007.1:4038-51823 GCA_020627945.1 Cytophagales bacterium | reverse complement strand
TTCAGTACCAACTACTTCAAGTCCTCTTAAATCCGCACAAATGTCTCCTGCACTTACAGTTACAACTGGAATTGGATCAATTATAACAAGTACCGTATCTTGGATATTTTGACAATCGCCTACGTCTGTTGTCTGTAGTATAAATGTCAATACTGTTGGTACTGTAGCATCCCGTTCTGGAAGATCAGCAGGAGCAATGTTATAAGTAGTTGTTAGACTAGTAGGATCAGAAAACGTACCGAAGCCATTAATAGAAATCCAACGCACTGCTCTTGTTACACTGTTAAAACTTTGACCACTTAATACAACACTACCTGTATCAGCACAAATTGTGATATCAGTACCTGCACCAATTTCTGGACCAGGAGTAATCAGTACATCTTCAGTAGCAGAAACCTCATTACATTGTCCACTTCCAGTTGTAGTAAGCGTTACGGTAGCTTGACCAAAGTTAAGGTCATTAGTACCATAGTTATAAACAGTGTTTAAAAGTGTAGGAGTACCGAACGAACCTGTTATGTCCGTAGAACTCCATGTTCCACCACTTGCAATTTCCACAGCACCAGCTACTTCGAAGAATCCAACATCAGCACAAACTGAATCTGGAACAACAACGGTAACCGTAGGTCTAGGAGTTATTTCTAACGTAAGTACATCTTCTACTTCTTGACAACCGTTTTGGTTTCCTACTGTTCTTAATGTAATTCCAACATAAGTAGGAGAGTTAGCACCATCAGCAGGCTTCAACGACTCATCTACAGTATATAGTACCGTAAGTGCCGTAGGATTATCAAATGGTTGTGAAGGTGCCAATGCAAATGGTATACTAGTCCACAATTGAGTAGGGGTATTCGTAACCTGCCCAACAAATGTAACCGTATCCTGATCTGCACATATTGTCACAGTGTCATTAATCATGTTTGGAGTAAGATCTACATTTACCGTAGGTCTAGGTAGTACAGTCACATACATAGTATCTGATACAGGTGCACAACGACCATGATCTGAAGTTGTCAACACGAACATGATAGAGTCTCTTGTGTCTCCTCTAAGAAGATCGTTAGGCCCAAGAACGTAGGTATTGGTATTACCGAAGTTAAAGATCGTATCAGTAAATCTACCATCACCGCTTGTGCTCCATACACCTTGAGATGCACCATCTAATATATACGCACCGTTACCGATGAATTCATAAGTAGAATCATCCTGACAGATTGAACCTCCAAGTCCAGCGTTTACTATTGGTAAAGCAGTTACGATAAGTTCAACAACATCTTGAGAAGCGTTACAGCTTCCATTATTAGTAGATGTTAATGTCAAGAAGATCTGATTAGCCGTAGGGTGGAATACCATGGCATCTGTAGTTCCAAGTACGTAATCACCATCTAATTGAGAACTGTCAACGGTGAAAGACCCGTCTCCAGAAGTACTCCAGAAACCAGTTCCACTTACGGAAACTCCACCAGATAATGTATAGGCAATTTCATCCGCACAAATGGTGTCATCAAATCCACCACTAGACACTGGAGGTTGCTCTATATAAACTGTTATAGTATCGTACTCTGTTAAACATTTATCATATCCAGCAGAGTTAATTACGAAAGTAACTTCTCCTCTTGTTGTATCAGCATCAGTCAGAGTATATGTTACGGTATCAATATTCGGCGGAAGAGGGTTGAACTGATTAGCATCACCATCAATAGTTGTCCACTCAGCTCCAGGAGCCACAAGAACAGAACCATTCAATTGAACCACTCTATTATCAGCACATACTGTATCTGTTGGTCCACCAGCTGAAATCTCAACAGCTGGTTCGAATATAACTTGAACCGTATCAATATACGTCTTACATCCTGTAACAGTATCCGAAGCAGCCAATATTAAGTTGATGGTTACCGCTGAATCTCCAGGACAAGCTGGAACGTAGATAGCATTAAGAACTGTCGAGTCTACAAATGTACCCGCTCCATCGGTTGTCCATGCAAACGAATTAGCGACCGTAGCCGTAGCCGTGTTCAAGAATATACTATCACCAGCACATGAACATGTAGTTTGCGGAAGACCCGCATCTACCGTTGGGGCAGGAGTCAAGTTCAATAAGAAACTCTCAGTATATGTTTGACATTGCTCATTTCCTGTTGTTGCAGGAGTAAGTTCTACTACACCATCGTTACGATCCTCCATTGACGGGAAGTATTGAGTACACAACAATGTACTATTACTGAAACTTCCTGTTGTACTACTAGTAGTCCAGTTTACACCAGTTGCATTTTGAAGAGTAACACATACCTCTACACTGTCGATATCAGAACAAACTGTTGTATCGGCGTTGTCTGTCAAGGCAGGTACACATCTTACAAATATTTCAACTGAATCCCTAACTGTAGGACAGGTTCCTGTTCCATTACTCTCAATATACAGCATCATAGCTCCACAAGAGTCGGCGGTGATCAGGTTATAAACAGCAGTTGTGTCTGTGTTACCTAGTCCAGGCATTGTAACACTACTGAAGATACCTCCGTTTTCAGCGGTCCATGTAATACCAGCACCAGGTACATCAAACGAGAACGAACCATTTAGTTGAACTGTATTAGGAACCCCCGGAGCACTTTCATAACAAACCGTATCTGGAAGACCTGCATCAATTACAGCAGGGGCAGTAGTCTGAACAATTAGAGAATCAAACCCTGGGTTACAACCTCTGTTATCGAAGGTAGTTGTTAGGTATAGAGTAACTCCATTTGCAGCATCTGCGGCACTTAAATTATAACAAGTGTTTGGCGCATTTACATCCACAAAACCACTTGCGTCTCCCGTAGAAGTTGTCCAAACGCTATTCGTAGTAGTTACACTTGCACCAGTAATACACACTTGATTTTGATCTCCACAAATTGCAAAATTAGGACCCGCCTCAGCAAAAGGTGCAGGAATAATATTAAGAATTGTTGTATCTCTATAGGTTCTACATAGACCATTGTTAGTTGTAGTAAGTATTAACTCAACAGTAGCACCACTAACATCTCCAGATGCAGGGTCCAATGCGTAGAATGAATTAGCTACACTACTACCAGCAGTGAATCCATTTAACCCTTGGGTAGAACTTGTCCAGAAACCATCATTCGGTGTTGAAACACCATTATGAGTGATGGTACCATTCAGTTGTACGGTAGGATTATCAATACAGATTTCCGAAGGTCCTGCATCCACAGTTGGAGCAGGAGTAATTTCCAAGTAAATCGTATCAACTACAGGGAAACAACCTTCTATATCATAAGCAGAATAACTTACAATAGCATAACCACTGTCGATATCAGCTTGTGTTAATTGGTATATAGTTGTATCTGCGGTCGTATCGGTAAAAGTACCCGTACCCTCGATAACTCTCCATACAATAGAATCAGGAACATCGTTACTGAATACTCCAACAGGAATTCCAGATGTATCGGCACATACTGTTATAGTGTCTGCAGCACTTACCAATGGTGGGTGAGTGATTGACATTAATAACGTATCAGAAATCTCAGGACATCTACCACTACCATAAGTAGTAAGTATTAAAGTTGCAGTAGTGTCATTGTCACCATTGATTAATGTATCAGGGAAACAATATTGAGCTCCGTTGAATGTTGAATCATTCGGAACAAATACACCTCCTACATCAACGGTCCAACGCGCACCAGCTGAAGCGGTTGTATCAACTGAAACCCCGTTAAGGTCCACACATAGTACATCAGCACATACGGTAGTGTCGTTACCTGCAAATATAGTTGGCGGAGGAGTAAAGTATACTACAGAAGAATCACAGTAAGTTTTACATCCATTTTCAAGTCTTGAACATAATCTAACCACGATCGAATCTGCAGTTCCTGTTGTATCAAGAGCGTTTGGAATATAGTTGTTTGTTAAAATAGTATTCGCAAACTCTAGGTTACCGTTACCTGAATGAGACCAAATTCCACCACCAGCATTTAGCACTGTACCGGAAAGATTAATAGTATCGAAAATTGTACAAGCTACGTCCGGTGTTGAATTAACTATCGGAACAGGATTAAATCTAATTACAATGCTATCCAATACTGCAGAACATTCTCCTCCCGCGCTTGTAACATAAAGAACTAACGAATCTACTCCATTCGTATCAGCTGGATGATTGAAAGTATAGGTAGTCATAGAACTATCGTTCTTATAGATACTATCAACGCCCGCGGATATGTCTCCCATACTAAAAGTTCCGTTTCCACCAGACCAAGTTAAAGTATTAACTGTATCTGAGAACGTATAAACCTTAAGATCGATTTCATCGGCATCTTTACATATAACAGTGTCTGAAGTGAATACTTGTGGTACAGGAATCAAGTTGATTCTTAATGTATCGAATACCGTTCTACAATCACCATAAGGGTCAGCAGTTAACCTTAACAGGAATGTACCATTAGTGGAATCAGCTGATCCTCTTATATAGTTAGTGTTTAACGTAGTAGTATTTGGGAACCAAGTACCGTCTCCACTATTAATTCCATCTCCAACTGTGCTCCATACACCAGTACCAATATTTCCTGCTGTATCAATTACTGTACCTGTTAACGCTATAGTATCTGTTTCCGCACAAGCATTAAGTGCTGAAGCATCTACAATAGGAGCAGGGTAAATATTAATACGCATGGTATCTGTTAACTCTGGACAAAGACCTCCAACAGTAGTAGTAATTACAATGTCAACGCCTCCTGAATCAATGTCATCTGGAGTAACTATATAAGTGGAATTGGTATCAATACTATTTGAGAATACTGGTGTGCCAGTTCCGAGCGAGGTCCACAAGATTGAAGTTACTGGAGTGTTATGACCTCCATCAAGTTGAATCGCACTGGTATCGCTACATACTAATTGATCAGGACCTGCAGTAACAGCATATGGTTCTGTGTAGTTAACGATCACTGTATCATAGATAGGGGTACATGTTCCAACATCTCTAGTCTCGGCTACAAGAATTACAGTTTGGTCAATTTTATCTTGATTACCGAAATAGTAATACGTAGAGTCCGCTAAGGAATCAACAAAATATCCATCTCCTAGTGTAATCCATTCAACTCCTCCTGCAATAGTGTAAGAAGCTCCAACTCTTAAACTATCATCACTTGCACAAAGTGCTGAGTCAAGAATATCTAAAGTAGGGGCAGGAGTTAAGTGAAGCGTGAATGTATCACAATAAACTTGACAACGACCATTACCTTGATCAGCACAGAAAGTATAAACTAAATCAACCGTGTCACGATCAGCATCTGAGAAGTAAGTTCTTATAGTTAATGAACTATCACCATATGGAGAACCTAATGAATCAGGCATGCCACTGTATGTCCAATGTCCACCAGTTGCAACTGTCAAATCAGTTACTGAAACAATGTATGATCCAATATCTGAACAGAATGTATCTGGTGGAGGCATGTTAAATGTTGGAGCAGGAGTAATATTGAGAATCATATCATCACAATAAGTCTGACATCTTCCATTGTCCGTTGTACAAAGGGTTAATGTAGCTCCTCCTGTTGTGTCATCGTCAATACCTGGTTCATAACAAGGTTCTAATATTGTGGAATCATTGCTAGACCAAGATCCATCTCCATCAGTAGTCCAAATTACCCCACCAGGGATAGTGTTGACCGTTGCCCCTGTAAGACATACCGTGTCTTCATCAGCACATCTTGTAAGGTCAGGGCCTGCATAAACTGCCGGCGCTGGAGTATAGAAAATGAACAATGAATCACATACTTCAGGACAAAGACCATTGTCAGTTGTACATAGGTAAATGATAGTTGAATCATTTACAAGATCAATTGCTGAAGGATCATACTGAGTAGGTATCAAACTTGAGTCTGCAAAATTACCTTGAGTGGCACCACTAGAAAACCATTCTAATGGCCCGTTATAGTTGGTAGTGTCTGCTGTAGTTCCAACAATTACTGACGGTTCATCTTCGCAAATCACTAAATCTAAACCAGCTTCAACAAGTGGTTCAGGTCTGATTTGAACTTGAATAGTATCATGGGCTGCTGGACATCCTCCTGAAACTTGAGTTCTTACATAAACTTCAATATTTCCTGGTACGTCCGCAGGGTGAGGAGTGAAGAATGTTACATCATTAGCTGTATTTCCTCCAAACTCACTACCACCTCCAGAACCAGATGTGCTCCAGATTACACCAGGTGCATTGGTTCTTACAGCAGTAAGTGTCACACCAGACTCATCAAAACATGCAGCTGCATCTCCTGCGTCTACAGTTGGTAGTGGACTAAATACCACAGCCATTGTATCTACGATAGATAAACAACCTGTAATAGAGTCTGTTGTCGTAGCAGTTATTTGAATAGTACCTACTGTAATGTCAAGAGGAGAAGGTAGATATACTGCTCCAAGAGAAGTACTATCATTACCTTGCCAACTTCCAGTACCAAATGCTCTCCAAATAATTCCAGTTGCATTGGTGAAGTTACCAGACATAGTTACACCAGTAACATCCGCACAAACTACTTGATCAGGTCCCGCACCTACAGTTGGAGCAGGGTCAATAGTAATTACCACATTGTCTGAAACAGGTCTACATAACCCATTGCCAACCGTTGTTAAAGTTAATACTACAATACCTGCTGAATCTGCTGTAAAGAGACTATTTAAGTTAGCAGTATCTGCAATAGTTCCTTGTCCGTTACTTGTCCAAGCACCACCTGTAGCAACAGTTACGCTACCATCCAGAGTGGTTGCAGGAGCATCCGCACATATTCTAATTGGATCACCTGCTTCAACGGTAGGAGCAGGAGTAATATTGATTGCAATTTGATCAGTAACAGGATCACAAACACCAGTGTTTGTTGCTGTCCAACTTAAAACAACCGAACCATTTGTATAGTCATCTGGGCTAAAGTTATACGTAGGAGTAGTACTAGTCGAATCAGGACTAAAGATTCCATTAGTTGGAGAGGTCCATACACCTCCACCAGCATTCGAGAATGTACCATTAAGTACTAGCGAAGATGAATCCGCACAAACGGTATCCACAGTACCAGCATCTACAATTGGAATTGGGTTAATTATTACTTGTAAGCTATCCGTTATCTCACGACATAATCCGACTCCAGTATTACGTAAAGTTAGTGTTACCGTATCTGGGATTAAAGGATCAGTCGTATTATGGGTATAAGTAGTGTTCAACTGAGTATTGTCCCCAAATACACCTGCAGGATCAGAGGAGCTCCAAACACCAGTTCCAAACATCACGGTACCAGTAATATTAACAGCAGCTTGATCTCTACATATTGTAAGACCTGGCCCAGCATCCATAACAGGAGCAGGAGTGATAATAAGGTCTAGTTGTTCTGTATATGCATTACATAATCCATTACCTGTTGAAGTAACGAAGAATCTTACACTACCATTCAAAGTATCTGAATCTGATAATATATATTTAGCACTTAACATTGCTGAGTCTACTAGTGTTCCAGAACCATTCGTCGTCCATGAAACTCCATCAGCATTTACAACCGTTGATGATAAGTATACTGTATCAACATCCGCACAAACTGTATCAAAATCGTCTACTCCAATTCTTGGAATAGGGGTGATTGTTAACAATAAACTATCTTGTACTGGCTGACATATGCCATTACCAGTTGAAGTAAGATAAATAGTTAATGGTTGATTAGCTTGACTTGTATCATTCGAAGAAGGAACGAATGTTACATTTAATGTATCTGCATTATCAAAGAATGCACTATCTCCACTAGAACTCCAATGACCACCTGTTGCATTGGTCACAGTACCAGAGAACATTACGCTTCCAGCATCACCACAAATCGTATCATTTGGTCCAGCCTCAACTATTGGCACTGGAGTGAAGTTGATTCGCATACTATCACGTTGCGGTAAACATTGTCCTTCAAGTCTACTATCTAAGTAAACAAAGGTAAAACCATTCGTAGAGTCGGTAGGAGAACGAACATAAGAAGTTGTTAAATCTATATTATCTATGAAAGAACCTCCAGTAGTATTAGACCATGTTCCTCCTCCAGCGTTTTGTACAAAACCGTTCAACTGAATTGTATCTCCAGTTGCACATATAGTTTGTGTAGGACCAGCTTCTACAATAACACTTGGAGTAATTGTCAAAGTGAATGTAGCCGAGTCAGCAAAACAGTTTTCATTGTCCGTAGTTAATAGTTTGAATACAATAGTGGTGTTTGTGTCACCTGCACTAAATGTATAAACGGCACCACAAACATTGGTTTCTGTACCATTGAATGATCCACCTCCATTACTACTCCAAATTCCAGTAGTAGAGTTTAGCATGTCTCCGCACAGTGTAAAGCTTCCTGCATCAAAACATGTACTTGTGTCATTTTGTACAATAGCCACTGGAGCAGGCAATACTGTTAGAAGCATGGTGTCCATTACATTGTTACATTGCCCAGCACCTTGAGTACTTAGATAGAATTCCCAAGTTGCTGCGGCATTTGCCAAACTGTCTTCTTCAGTTATAGTATAAGTTACAGGACCAGTAGGGTTATTGAATACACCACCATTGGTAAATGAGTTTGGACCTGTTGTGTTATTTGTCCATACACCCTGCGCTGCAACCGTAACCGAACCATTCAATGTTATATTTAATTCATCATAACAAAGAGTATCGTCAGGACCTGCATCTACAGTAGGAACAGGAGTTACATGCAATACCATTGAATCCATCACCGGAGTACATAATCCATTACCTGTTGAAGTAACATATATAACTACCGAATCAGCGCTACCTACTGTGTCATTTGCACACCATGTATATATAGGTGATAAAATATTAGGATCGTCGAAAGCTCCGATAGGACCATTACATGTACTGTTGGTTGTCCAAGTACCTCCAGTTGCCGTTGCAACACTTCCAGATAATTGAATAGTATCTTGATCTCCACAAATTGTTCTGTCAATACCTGCATCAATTATTACATTTGGTGTCAAAGTAAATACTACAGTATCTGTAGCCTGAGGACAGAATGTAAGATCATCGTTTTGTAAAATTAAAGTAACCGTACCATCTGCATAGTTTCCGCTACTGAACAGATATCTGTTAGGACAAAGCGCTCCTGGACCATTAATGAAAGTTCCAGGCTGTTGACCTAATAAAACACTCCAGTAACCTGTTCCGCCAGCATTAGTAATTGTACCACAAAGGTCAACTCCAAGATTGTCTGAACAAAGCGTATCATCTGGTCCAGCTTCAACTATTGGTCCAGGTAATAAGTTAATGGTATCTTCAGCAAAGAAAGAAGGACAAGAACCTATGATGTCCGTAGTCCATCTCACAATAATGTTACCTGCTGTAACATCAGCAGGCTGAGGATTTACAGTTGTATTAAGTGCAGTTAGACTACCAAAAGTAGCACTTGAAGCTCCACCACCAATTCTTCTTACAGACCAACTTCCAGCACCAGATCCTGTGGCTGTGATGCCAATAGGGAAGTCGTTATTACAAACGGTTCCAGGAGCATTAACAACAGCGGTAGGTGCAGATTGGAAAGATACCTGGATACTGTCACAATAAACACCACAGCCAGCGTAAGTTGGATTATCTCCACAGTATATAAGTGTAATTGCGTCACCTCCTATAGAATCTCCAGGAAGGTTGATTAAGTACTGTGTTTGTCCTGCGTTAAATGAACCAGTAGCACCTGATCCTAAACTCCATGTTCCAGAATTAACATTAAGAGTTGAATCAGAAAGATCAATACTAGTTGCATCTGTACATACAACTACATCTCCACCAGCTTCCACTACAGGCCTAGGCATTATTGTAAATGTAACTGAGTCAGTAACCGCGTTACAATAACGTCCACCAGTCGTTGTAATATATAAGTCTGAGGTTGTTGGTGTCGTAGCTCCAATAACTGGTAAATCTCCAGATGGAGGTGTATAAGTTGCACCAGTATTTGTTACTGAAGAAATTATTCCACCAGCTGGAACAATCCAGTTTATACCGTAAGGAACTGGATCCAAACCGTCATTGGTAAATGAACCATTAAGCGTGAAAGGTAATTCATCTAAACATAATGTTTGAGGAGGTCCAGCATCAACGGTTGGAGACTCTATTATAGTAAGGAATACTGAGTCACTTACTGGTAAACAGTTTCCATTATCCGTCGTAGTAATATGGAACAATACACCACCTGCATCAATCTCTGCTTGAGTTGGATTGTAACATACTGATAAGTTGGTGTTAGAACCACCCGAGAAGCTCCCACCAGCATCATAGTTTGACCATAGTGCAGTTGTAGATAATGTCATGCTCGCATTTAAACATAACTGAGTGTTATTAGCACACGAAGTATCGGCTGGTCCAGCATCCACAGTAGGAGCTGGTGTATAGTGAATGGTCATAGAGTCTACCACTGGCAAACAGTTAGCGTTATCACTAGATGTTAAATACATTATTACACTGTCTCCAGCAGTTGGTAATCCATTGGTCCAATTTACATCGGTTGCTAATGTAGTCGGAGAAGTAATAGTAACATCGGTACTATTGGTAGACCATATTCCTCCGCCGGCGTTTATTACTGTACCACTTATTGAAGCTATTGGATTGTTCGAACAAGAATTAACATTGTTACCAGCATCAACGATTGGGGTAGGGTTATAGAATAAGTCTACAGTATCAACTACCTCAAAACAATTTCCAGAATTGGTGGTTGAAATAATAACACTTGATGTTGTGTTACCAGCACCCAATTCTGCAGCAGAAGGTTGGTATGTACCATTTGGATTTGTACTATCACTTGCTGGTAAGAACGTGCCATCGAAACTACGCCATACAATACCACCAGAAATAGTGTTATCGAATGTTCCTTGTAATGTTATATTAGGGTTGTTGACACAAGATGTATCATCAGGACCTGCATTAACAGTAGGTGAAGGAGTAACATATACTTTAACAGAGTCACATACTTCTAAACATCCATTGAGTACACCATCGGTAGAACATAAATATAGTGTTACTGAATCTGGAGTAACAGGGTTATATCCTGCATTCACTAGTGTATTACTATTAGGTAGGAAAACATTAGTTCCACCCGACCAA
The DNA here is from genome assembly GCA_020627945.1 of Cytophagales bacterium. Lineage (GTDB taxonomy): Bacteria > Bacteroidota > Bacteroidia > Cytophagales > JAHDFW01 > JAHDFW01. Next base: position 40,713 of record JAHDFW010000007.1, on the reverse strand, counting down.
ACACCAGCTGAACCACCTTCAGTTACCGAACCGTTTAGGAACGCTTGTCTGTTATTATCACAGACAGTATCTGGAGGACCTGCTTCAACCAATGGAGATGGTGTTGCTTTAATACAAACCGTATCTGACACAGGAGCACAGAAACTAGAATCATCGGCCACTGTAAATTCTAAACACCACGTACTATCTCCAGGAGGAGTTAAGTTAGATATAACTTGCGATGCATCAGGAGTATAATTAGTACTAAGATCAGTAGGGGTAGTAAACGTACCATCTGTACCAAATATATTACTCCATTGGAAGTTCAAGTCACCTCGAGAGTCCCCAGATGTTGTATCACCTGTTAATGTAGCTTCTGGGTTATTGGCACAAACTTCTTGATCCAATCCAGCATAAGCCGTCGGTGCTGCTAGTATGTCTAATGTTAAACTATCACATATAGTAGGACATTGTGTTCCACTAATAAGCACTAAAGAATTCACACAAACCTTTAGGTTAAATGAATCTCCTGCTACCGCATCCGAAGGAGTATTATAATCTGTGGTTTGACTGGTAGGAGCGGAAAAACCTGTAGCCGACCCGTTTGAAGTCCAAGAAGATGCTCCAACCGTTACGTTCGGAGCAAAGCTGACATTAGGCGATACCGTAACTGATGTTAAGTTGTTTTCACATAAAGTTAGATCAGGACTTAAATCCACTACTGGAGCAGGTAAAACAAGCATGTCCGCCGTAGCAGGTTGAATCAAACAATTACCTACATTGGTTGGTCTTATTTCAAAACGAATTCTATATCCAGTGTTTGGGAAAATTGGAGTTTCTTCGGTACCTGGACAATAATCACTTGTTAATAGCGTCGAATCTGTCATTCTAGTATCTAGATCCGGAACTGGTTGCATATTTGTACCAGCTAAATCCGTTGAATAATAAACTCTCCATACAATTCCACTTCCAGGGAAGAAAGATTGATTAGCGAATGATCCTTGCAATCCAGAGAAAGCAGCTTGATCAGAAACACAGTTGTCTACACAAACGAAATTGTAAGCAAAAGGTCCACATCCTTCACACGCATTAACGACTGGGGAAGGGGTAACTTCAACTACCGTGGTGTCACATTCTAACAAACATGCATCGCCAGGATTAGGTATGCAAAATAATAAATCGTAAGTCCCAGTATCATTTACAGTAACATTTGGTTCATATGAAACCGTGTAATTCGTAGAATCATTTCCTGTAAACATACCTGGCATGTTCGTGGTCCAATACACGCTAAGACTAGTAGGGTTGGTAATTCCCGTTACTGAGAAGTCTGGGTTATTTTGACAAACATTGAAGTCATCTGGCGCAGTTGCTGTAGCAGCAATATTAACGGCCAAACGCATAGTATCAGCTTCAAGTACACAGTACAATCCGTTGTTAGTTGATTCCCAAATAAGTATTGCTTCACCAGCTAACTCATCTGCCGCAGTAGGAGTATATCCGCTGGTTGGTGAATTAACATCCACAAAACCACTATTATCTCCATTTGCATTTCTCCATACTCCAGTCCCAGTAGATGAGAATGCAGCTAGGGTTGTATTGTAATTGTTGTTACAAGTTGTATCATCTGGTCCTGCGTCTACGATAGGGGATGGCACAACGGTAATAACCAAGCTATCCCTTTCAGGAGCACAAAAAGTTGAATGTCCTGTACTTTCCCAAAATAACGTGAACGCGCCACCTATTGTATCACCGTCTGAAGGGGTATAAATGGCATTAGGGTCCTGGGGGAACGTGGAGTAATCTCCAGTACCACCAGACCAGACTCCACCCGTTGAATTGGTAAAAGTTCCTCCTAATTGAACATCAAGATTGTTAGCACAAACGGTGTCATTTGGTCCAGCTTCAACCGTAGGAGGAGGGTCAAAAGAAAGCACTAATGTATCGTATTCAGCCGCACAAGTACGGTTTTCTGTAGTTCTACCAATTAACTCAACCGAGCCATTAGTAACTTCAGAAGAGCCAGGGCAATACGTAGTGTTTAACACGCCAACAGAATCTGTCGAATCATTAACTGAGAACGAACCAGTAAGCCCAGCGGTTTCCCAAATCATACCTCCTGCGACGACTATTTCGGCGGATAATTGAACACAACTATCATTGGCACAGGCAATGGTGTCTGGTCCTACATCTATGCTGATAGGAGATGGATATACAAGTACATTTGTGGTGTCGTTGTTGGAACTACACCCTTGTTGATCGAGCAATGTGACGACATATTGTCCAGCACTTATAGCTCCTGATCCGAATACATTAATGGAGTCATCATCACCAATACCGACATAAACGGGGACAGGATCTCCATCTAAATACCAATTGTAAATGTATGGTGGATCACCATTTAAACCATTAGCAAATAAGGTTACAAAGGATTCTCCAAAACATATGGCGGGATCTTTTGGGGTGACTTCTACTTCCAGGTTACTAACGAATCGGATCATGGTAGTATCACAAATAACTAGGTTATCACAAGATCCAAAAGGGCTACCACATACTTCGAAAAATACCGAGTCAGGTAATGAGTCAGCAAAGTTTAATGCTGTGTTTTCATCAATTGCAACGTACAAGGTGTCTATGAATTGACCATTTGTTTGAGACGTATAAGCACTATCAGAGTACATCCATGTTAGTACAGCTGAATCAGCCCATGGACTTCCAGTAGGGACAGGAGTCCATTGGATAGTGGCTGGATTATATCCAGTAGCCCATACTTTACCTAAACATGCTTCCGAAACAACATCTGTTGGCCCAACCTCTGGAGCAGGTACTGATCTTATTGTGAAATGGTTAGGGTTTGCACCTGGCTTACAAAATGACAGGTAGTAAGGGCCTCCTCCAGCTAAACAAATCTCAGTTCCGTTGGCAGGATATTCTGGACTACAGCCTATATTTCCTGGGTCAAAAGGATTTGCGTTACCATCTGGATACATGAATCGATATCCTAAAACACCAGATCCAGGCGTTGCACCAGAAACAATGTCAAACGCCATCCCAGCTGCAGCATCGTCCAAATACAAAATGATTCCCACACATGATTCGTTGTCTGGATTAATGACATTCGATTCGCAACAAGTTTCACATGGCGCATCCTTATCACCATGACGACGTACACCTACACCATCCAACGGAAGGTTGATGTCCAACTGATCAAATCCGTTAATGGGAATTCCGTTATATGTTCCCGTTTCCATATCCTGTCCGACGAAGTTTCGTGTGTCCCATAAACTATCATTGTCACCTCGAAGGTCAACAACAAAGACTGGAACATTGTCATCACATGGATGTTCATTGAGGTCAGAGCCCAGCGTAGGGTCCTCAACTATAGGTAAGGTGGTACATCCAGTCGCTGGTCCACCCGCTTTAGTCGGGGTGACCACGAAAAATGCTAATACACAACTTGTGGCAAAAAATAGAAATCTCTTCATAATCCCTTTTGAATCAAACTGTAGACTTGTACGCATGCGTTTTGATTTGGTTTTAAAATATTGGAAAAATGCAAAAAGTTCTTCATAAACTGTTACGCATTAGACCTAATCAAGTGGAAAACTACTAAAAATTCTATTTTTTTACAAGGATTAAAAACTGTACTTTCTAATGTTCGTTCTTATAGTTGGTCGGACTTGTGTGGTATGTGTTGGAAAAATTATAAATATTTTTTTAACGAAACCTTTTAGTTTGAGATGTCGTACACTTCTGTGTTCTATTTTATAATAGGTGAAAATGGTGTTTGTAGCCTTTATTTAGAGATTATTAAAATGTTGATATAATTTCTTTATTGATTAATGTTTTTAAAGAATATTTTAATTAAATAATGGAATAGTACAATAAGTTTACCTTTGAAAAGAATGGTTTTTTTGTAGTGTATATAATATTAATTTACATTTTTTTCGTAAAAACACTAATCAAAGCTTTGTACTTTTCTAAGTTATTTGTACTTTTATTTGTTGAACTGAACCACATAAAATTATGCGCAAAATTTACGTTTTATTGTTTAGTCTTTTGGTAGGCGGATCGGTGCTTGGACAGGATATCCAATTTGCACAGTTTTATGCCTCGGCTTTGTATTTGAATCCAGCTTTTGCTGGTAGTGATCATCATAATAGGATTATGATGCATCAACGTGTGCAATGGCCTAAAATTGACGGTAAGTATAATACCACCATGTTCGCATATGATCGTTATTTTGAACAGTATCAAAGCGGTTTTGGTGTGATGATTATTCAAGATTTTCAGGGTTCAAATGACTTAAGAACCACGGATTTAAGTCTTCAGTATTCTTATGAATTGCATGTTGATGAAACTCATTCTTTGAGGTTTGGAATGCAATTGGGGTATCTTGCTCGAAGTGTTGGTTACGGTTTAGTATTTCCACAGAACTTGCAAACAACTGGGATTAATGTTTTAAACCCACCTTCGGCTAGAGTTTTAAGAAAGGGTATGGCTGATATTAGTTCAGGTCTTTTGTTTTATAATAAAAATTACTACATATCTGCTTCAGCGCATCATTTAAATACACCGAACACGGATTTCACCATAGCTGGAATTCCTGATATTGACGGGGTAAACCCAGCGACAGGTCAACAGAATGGGTTGTTACCAATTAAATATGCGTTGGTAGGTGGTTACAGAATTCCTTTACCAAGAGAAACGGGAATGGGAGCGTATTCTCATCTTAATAAACCAAAAGCATATGCGATAACTCCGACTTTTCATTACAAAAGTCAAGGTAAATCAGATCAGTTAGACTTAGGTTTATATGGAATATTTGATCAATTGTTAGTGGGGGTATGGTATAGAGGGATTCCGTTAAAGCGTTGGAGATTGGTAGAGTTTGATTATCCAAGTTTGCCGGATCCAGGACTAAGGATTCCTCAAGATCCAGAAAACCCTATTTCTGGATTGCATAACAACGAATCTTTTGTTGGAGTAGTAGGTTGGATTTATAATGGAATAGATATCAGTTATAGTTACGACTTTATAGTTTCAAAGCTGAAGATTGCTAACACCTTTGGAGCTCATGAAATTAATATTACGTTTGTACCTCATCACTATTCTAAGGTTCCGAAAATTAAAAAGTTTCTTCCTTGTCCGGTTCCTATGGGAGGGCGCGGACCTGTGGAACGTAGATAAAAGAGGTCTTCTTAATTGGTTTTAATGAGTTGATTAACTTTTAAAAGACCCGCAATAGAAATAGCATCAGTAATTTCATTTTGCATGATCATTTCTATGGCTTGATCGAAAGGAATCTTTTTAATTTGGATGTCTTCAGTATCCTCAAACTGAGGTTCTCCAAACTCAAGGTCTTCTGCAAGGTAAATGAACCCTTCTTCATCCGTCACGGAATTCGAGGTGTGGATTCTAGCAATATTGGTCCAGTTCTTTGCTGTAATTCCAGTTTCTTCTCTAAGTTCTCTTTTTGCCGATTCAAGGTAGTCTTCATTTAATGGGCCTCCACCCATTGGAATTTCCCAGCTATATTCTTCAAGCGTATATCTATATTGACCAACCAGCCACGTGTTTAGATTTTTATCTATCGGGATTATTCCAATGGCCTTGTTTTTAAAAGAAACCACACCATATATCCCAGGATTTCCAGATGGGTTGGTGACATCATGTTCCGTGACATTAATCCATGGATTGTCGTATATTTGTTTCTTTGAATTAGTCTTCCAAGGGTTTTTCATAAGGAAAGTGTTTGGACAAATAAAGTAAGAATATCGTATGCTGGAAAGTAATTTTACTAAAGATAAGATTGAGGTAGGTGTAGATGAAGTTGGAAGAGGTTGTCTTGCTGGACCTGTAATAGCCGCGGCTGTGATTCTGCCTCGTGATTTTAGTAATGATTTGCTTAACGATTCAAAGAAATTGACTGACTCTAAAAGAAATCAATTGTATCCAATTATTAAAGAGGAAGCATTGGCATGGGGAATTGGTATTGTAGACAATGTTGAAATAGATAAAATCAACATTTTGAATGCAACATATAAAGCTATGCATTTAGCTATAGATCAATTGAAAGTGAAGCCGGAACTTATGTTGATAGATGGGAATCGGTTTAAAACGAATTTAGAAATACCTTATGAATGTATTGTCAAGGGAGATGGTAAATTTCTTTCCATTGCAGCCGCTTCCATTTTGGCGAAGGTTTATCGAGATGATCTAATGGTTGAATTGGCTGAAAAACATCCATATTATGATTGGGGGAGTAATAAAGGTTATCCAACCAAGAAGCATAGGGCTGGTATAAAAGAGTATGGGTTAACCGATTTGCACCGGAAGTCATTTAAATTGTTGCCAGATCAACTGGAATTATTTTCTAGATAGTATTTTGTAGGCTTCAGGTAGGATCAATTTTTCCCAAATAGCGTAGGCTTTTGCTGAACCATGAATTCCATCTTCAGCAACCAATTCTGCTTCTGCTTCCATTCGTTTGGATGAGGGGAAAATATCAACGACAGGTATGTTTCTAGCATCGCAAATTTCCTGTATCTTGTTATTGAATTCTTCAAGTCCTTTTGAAATGTCTCGTCCCTTGGAGTATTGTCCACCTTCTGGAGTAATGCCAAAGTCAGGTATGTTAATAACTAGTAAATTGTTACGATTGGATAAGTTCTTATAGATTTCTTCTAATATGTAAGTGAAGTTGATACTAAATGTATCAATAGTAACTTCTTGCACCCAATCATTAACACCAATTAGTAGTGTTACGAAGTCAGCACCATGTTCTCTTAAGACTGGCAACTCCTTGTCAATAAGATCTTGAGTTGTCCATCCTGTAACGGAAGGATTAGCGACCAATTTAATAGGTATGTTCAACTTATTGAGGTCGTTTTCTAAGAGACTAGGCCAAGCTTCATTTGGTTGAGCTCCTTCTCCAATTGTATAAGAATCACCCAGTGCTATATATTTTAACATATTTAAGATAATTAGTCGGTAAGATTAATTCTATTAAGGCGAAAAAAAATAGCACCTTTTTAATCTATAAAAACAAATTTAGAAAATTGGTTCAAACAGGTGTTTAAATAATGCTAAAAATTGGTACATTCGCCCTTATAATAACCGAATTGATGATAGAATAATTCAATTCAGTGAATTATTACGAATAGAACTAAAAGAAAATACGATGGAAACTCAAGAATTGAAGAAGATTGCTCTAGATGAAAAACATATTGAATTAGGAGCTAAGATGGTACCTTTTGCAGGTTTTTCGATGCCTGTGCAGTATTCAGGAGTAATAGAAGAGCATAATTGTGTACGTGAGGGAGTAGGGATTTTTGATGTTTCTCATATGGGTGAATTTTACGTTCGAGGAGAAAAAGCATTGGATCTAATTCAGTATGTTACAAGTAATGATGTATCTAAACTGTTTCCAGGAAAAGCACAATATTCTTGTTTTCCAAACGGTAAAGGTGGAATTGTAGATGATCTGATTGTTTACATGATTAGTGATGTAGAATATTTGTTGGTTGTTAACGGAGCCAATGTTGATAAAGATTGGGATTGGGTTGTAAAGCAGAATGAAAAGTTTGGTGCTGAATTAGAGAATAAATCTGAGGATATATCATTGTTTGCTATTCAGGGGCCTAAAGCAGCTGAGGCAATTCAGTCATTGACATCCGTAGATTTGAAAGAACTTGGCTTTTATACGTTCGAAATAAGTGATTTTGCAGGTCATCAGGATATTATAGTTTCAGCTACTGGATATACTGGTTCTGGTGGATTTGAAATTTATGTGCCTGGAAATATAGCAGTGGATGTGTTTGATAAAATCATGGAAGCTGGTAAATCTCAAGGAATTATGCCTATTGGACTGGCTGCTAGAGATACATTAAGATTGGAAATGGGGTATTGCCTATATGGTAATGATATAACGGATGAAACCTCTCCTTTGGAAGCTGGGTTAGGTTGGATTACTAAATTGAAAAAAGATTCTGATTTTGTAGATAAAGATTGGTTGACTAACCAAAAGGAGCAAGGAATTACCAGAAAATTAGTAGCATTTGAGATGTTGGAAAGAGGTATTCCACGAAAGGATTATGTTATATGTGATTCAGAAGGTAACGATATTGGATTCGTAACTTCTGGTACTCAATCACCATGTTTGGATAAGGGAATTGGACTTGGTTATGTTGCAAAAGCTAATTCATCAGTGGATTCTGAAATCTTTATTCAGGTAAGAAAGAAGCAATTAAAGGCACAGGTTGTCAAATTGCCATTCTATAAAGGGTAAATTTAAAAACAAAAGATGCCAAACGTAGATATTTGTCTTACACCAAAGACCATTGATTTATTCGACCTGACAGGTAAAGTAGTTGTGGTTGTGGATATTTTTAGAGCTACATCTACCATGACTGCTGCGTTGAGCAATGGGGTAGCGAAGGTCATACCTGTGAGTGACTTGGATCATTGTAACTCTTTCCAAGGTAATGAATATATAAAAGCAGCAGAACGAGGTGGGAAAAAGGTAGAAGGGTTTCATTATGGTAATTCGCCCTTTGATTACGAGGGAGAAGATGTAAAGGGAAAGACATTGGTAATGACTACCACCAATGGGACAAAGGCTCTTAATTTGTCTAAAGATGCAGATCAAGTGCTAATTGGATCTTTTTTAAATGCTTCTTCAACTCTAAACTATCTTAAAAAAGTAGGTAAAGACGTTCTAATCTTTTGTGCAGGATGGAAGGGGAGATTTAGTCTAGAGGATACACTATATGCGGGCTATTTGGCAGAGCTACTTTTAGGTGCAGGATTTGAACATAATTCGGACTCTGTTTTTGTTTCAATTGGGATGAGCAATTCAGCTAAAATACAAGGTTGGGAAGATTATTCAGCTAATGCAGCTCATTATCGTAGATTGAATTCGTTTCGGAATCATGAGGATATCAAATTTTGCATGAAAATGGATCAATATGACCTAGTTGCAGGGTTAGTTGATGATAGTATTAGGATTCTTTAAAATCTTAGGTTAAGGTCGTAATAAAATTCACCTATAATCGATTCTCAGAAAAAGTAAGGTTGAGCAATGCAAAATTGTTCAAAATCGCTGGATAAGTGGAAAAAATGATTACTTTTGGAGCAAATTCTAGTTGTTGTGAAAAGTAAAATTATTGTTTGCGCCTTACTGTTGGTAGGGATGGTTCAAGGAGCGTTGTATGCGCAAAATAATACTGGTGAGATTCGTGGTTTTTTATATAGTGCGGAAACTGGTGAACCCCTTCTTTTTTCTAATGTATATTTGAAAGGAACCCAAATTGGTATTGCTACTGATGTTAATGGTTTTTATTCCTTAACTAAAGTACCAGCTGGAGACTATACCTTGATGGTAACTTCTATAGGTTTTGATACTGTTAAAGAATCAATTACGGTTAGAGGTGGCGTAATAACTACTCTTAATTATAATTTGAAGGTTGGTACTCAGGAAATTGAAGCGGTAGAGGTTTTTGCTGAGAAAATTGATCGTACCAAGAATGTAAATGTGGGTGTAACTAAAGTTACTCCACGTAAAATTAAGCTAATGCCAAGTATTGGTGGAGAGCCTGATTTAGCGCAATATCTTCAAACACTTCCAGGGGTTGTGTTTACAGGTGACCAAGGAGGTCAATTATATATCAGAGGGGGAAGTCCTGTTCAGAATCTTACTTTGTTGGATGGAATGATGGTATACAATCCATTTCACTCCATAGGGCTTTTTTCAGTGTTTGATACAGATTTGTTAAGAAGTGTGGATGTGTATACAGGTGGTTTTAAGGCTGATTATGGTGGTCGAATTTCTTCGGTTATGGATATCAGAACGCGTGATGGGAATAAAAGAAAGGTTAAAGGTAAAATATCTGCCAACCCGTTTACTGGAAAATTAGTGTTGGAGGGACCTATTGCAAGGGGGGCAACTGAGAATAGCGGTATGTCGTTTTTGTTTTCTCAAAGAACCTCATATTTGAATAGAACAGCTCCTTTGCTGTATTCATACGTGAATGATAATGGACTTCCTTATAGTTTTAGTGATACCTATGGTAAAGTAGTTTTACAAGCTGAGTCTGGAAGTAAAGCATCAGTTTCAGCGTTTAATTTTGTAGATAATGCCAACTTAGATTCATTGAACAACATAAGCTGGACGAACAGAGGGATAGGAGGTAACTTTCTTCTTTTGCCTACCTCTAGTTCAAGCGTAATGACGGGACATTTGGGTTATTCCAAATATGATATTAATATCTCCCAGGAGAGCTCCAGCCCACGTTATAGTGTGGTTGATAACTTCAATTTTAACCTCGATTTTACTGAGAATATCGCAAAGAATGAGTTAAGGTATGGAGTGAGTTTTGTAGCTAATACTACTGATTTTCAAGGATTTAATAATAGAGGGCAATTTACGCCTCCACTACGTGAGAATAATACCGAGTTAGCTGCTTATGCTCGTTACAAGGTGGCAAAAACAAGATATGTGTTAGAGCCAAGTATCAGGTTCCATTATTATGCTTCATTGAATAATATCCGTCCGGAACCTCGTTTAGGATTTAAGTACAACCTGACTGATAAAGTACGATTGAAATTCGCAGGAGGTTTTTTTACTCAAAACTTGATTGCAACTCGATCGGATAGAGACGTGGTAAACTTATTTGCAGGGTTTTTATCGTCGCCAAGAATTCTTATCGATGAAAGAGGAAATAGAGTTAGAAACAAACTTCAAACAGCGAGACATGCCTTATTTGGGGTGGAAATAGACCTGAATGATTATATAGAGATCGATGTAGAGCCATATGTGAAAGACTTTACACAACTGGTAAACGTTAACAGAGATTACAAAATCGATGCTGATTACATCGTTGAAACTGGTTTAGCACAAGGAGTAGATATTCAATTCAGATATGAACGTAAAACCTTATATGTTCAAGCTGGTTATTCCATAGGTTATGTATATCGAGATGGTGTTACAGATAACACAGGACTAATTAGACGTTACCCAACTAATTTTGATAGACGTCATAATCTAAACTTTTTGGCGGCAAGAAAACTTGGTAAAAACAATTCATGGGAACTTAGCTTAAGATGGAATTTAGGAACAGGTTTCCCATTTACACAAACACAGGCATTTTTTGAAGAATATCAGTTCTCAGGTAATTTAGATCAGGATATTACTACTCAAAATGGAGATTTAGGTATTGTGTATGGTCCACTTAATGGAGGCCGTCTTCCCGCTTATCATAGATTAGATATTTCGGTTAAGAAAGTAATTAAGTTTAAGAACAAGACTACCATGGAAATCAATGGTGGACTTATCAATACTTACAATAGAAACAATATTTTTTACGTTGATAGAGTAACAGGCTTAAAAACTTACCAATTGCCAATCATTCCAAGTTTCGGAATGTCTTGGTCATTCTAGTAGAAGTCTGGAAGGAAAAAAAGTACGCAACTTTATTGTAAATGTTATGAATTACCCAAGGCTGGTATCCATATTGGTATTTGCATGCATCTCATTGATTCATGTAGTCACAAAGGCTCAAAATCCCGTTTACTATAGCAGTTCTCAAAGAACATATGATAGAGGGGTAGAATTGTATGAACGTGGTCATTACAATGCGGCCATTTCGCGATTCGAAGACTATCTAAGGAGTGATGATGCCTCTCACAAGGTGTGGGCAGACTACTACCGACTTACTTCGCATTTATATTTATTTCATCCAAATGCCGAGCAGGATTTAGTAGATTTCACCGAAAAGAATCCTACCCACTTTACTTCTAAACTTACTTATTTTCAGCTTGGTAAGCACTTCTATGCAAATAGCAAGTATGATAAAGCAATTAAGTATTTTGCTGGAGTAGAAAGTTCAGAATTATCTGAAGAGGAGCGTTCTGAATTGAACTTTAAATTAGCATACTCTTACTTCAGTAAGAAAATGTTCAATAAAGCCTTAGGTAGGTTTGAGCGCTCAAGACTAAGAAATAGCAAGTATAAGGCAGCAGGAGCTTACTATTGTAGCTATATCTATATGGAGAATGAGAATTGGCCTAAAGCCATAGATGCATTGGAAGAATTGAAGCAAAATTCAAGTTACGGTAAAGTCGTTCCTGGGATGCTTTGTAAGGCTTATTACAACAATGGAGACTATGATAAGGTAATTAGTTATGGCGAGCCGATTCTAAAAAAGTCTAATAGTGGTATTACTTCGCTTTACGTTGGTTCGGCTTATTTTGATAAACAAGACTATGAAAAGGCAAAAATGTATCTAAAGGATGCTAGTCCTAAAGGTAGAGAAACACATTACAGATTGGGTTACTCATATTTTGCTGCCCAGCAATACGATTTAGCGGTTGAAAATTTAAAGAAAGCTATGATTCCTGATGATTCTGTTGCTCAAGTGGCAGCGTATTACCTTGGGCATAGTTATCAAAACACGAAACGTAATGATCTGGCTGTAACTGCTTATAAACAGGCTTATTTGCTTGATTATGATAAGAATATTGAGAAAGAAGCATTGTACAACTATGGAATGTTAAGTTTCGAGACAGGTAATTATGCAAATTCGATCATTGGGTTGACCAGGTATTTAGAGCTTTATCCAGATGATCGAAATGCTAACAGAGCTAGAGAAGCATTAAGCGACGCTTATTTGAAATCGGACAATTATGAAGATGCTCTTAAGTACCTTGCAGGCATTCGAAATAAAAGTGAAAAGATAAAAGGAGCTTATCAAAACGCCGCTTTTATGTTGGCAATTAAATATTATAATTGTCAGGATTTTGCAACTACCGAATCGTATCTTGATAAGGCATTTGTTTATACTCCAGATAAAACGGTAAAGGCGTCTTCATATTTCCTGAAAGCGGAGATGATGGCTCAAAAAGGGGATTACAATCAGGCAATCTTGAATTATTCAGGATTGTTTCAAACGGATCAGAATCGTCAGTCGGAATATTATGATCGTGCGAGATATGGAATTGCACACGCGTATTACAACAATAAAGAATTTACAAAAGCTGCAGGACACTACAAGTATTACGTAGATAACGTTAAAATTAAGGATGACATCTATTATGATGCGGTTATTCGATTAGCAGACTGCCAATATATCAAGAAAGAGAACGTAAAAGCTGCTGAATTATATGAAAGAGCATCAAACGAATCCAAGTATCTCAATGACTATGCTTTATTTCAAGCTGGAATAGCTAATTATTTTGCAAAAAACTACGAAGAGTCAAAGAACCGATTCAGAACCATGGTAAGAAAGCACCCTGGATCTGGTTATGCTGATAATGCAGTTTTTCAATCAGGTATCGTGAATTATGATATTGCTAACTATCAAGAGGCATCCAATGATTTTGGAAAGCTAATAAACGAGTACCCTAATTCAGAACTAGTTCCATTTGCCTTGGAGAAAAGAGGGATTGCCTTTAGTAACCTTGGGAATTTCCAAAGTGCGAAGCAGGATTTTGTGCGAATTATTGAGAATTATCCAACTCATGAGGTAGCCAAAAGTTCGGTATTTAGCTTGCAAGAATCCCTTAATCGTCTAGGTCAATCCGACGAGTTTGACAAATATCTTGCTGCTTATAAGAAAGCAAACCCAGATGATAATAATACGGAGACCATTGAATACGAGAACGCTAAAAATTTATTTGCCCTAGAAAAGTATCCACGAGGAGCCCAAGCATTTAGCAGTTTTATAAAAGGATATCCAACATCAACATATGTTCATGACGCTAGATATTTTATGGGAGAGTGTTATAGGCTAGAAGGCAATAAAACTGCAGCTGTTGAGGCCTATGAACAAGTAATAAAAGACAATAAGAGTTACTATGCTGGTAGAGCTATTTACAAATGTGCAGATCTTTATTATGCACTAGATAGCATGGAGTTGGCAAAAACTAAGTATCAATTGCTCTTGGACTATTCTACTAAGAATAAAGATAAGGTAAGAGGGTATAAGGGGCTTATGAATTGTGAGTTTGCCTTAGGAAACTATGAACAATCGGTTTGGAGAGCAAATGATCTAATAAATAAGACGTCTGTGAGAAGCAGAGATTTGCATGGAGCGCTAATTACAAGAGCTAAAAGTAAGTTTGCGTTAGAGCAAGACTCTTCTGCATTGCAAGATTTGGATCAGGTTAGGCTTGAATCCAAAACTGAGCAAGGAGCCGAAGCGGCATATTTGTCTGCTGAATATCATTATAAAAATAAAAACTACGAACGTTCAATAGAGTTGTTAAGACAGTTAAATGAGAATTTTGCAAGCTTTGACAAATGGCTTGGGAAATCCTTTTTATTGATTGCAGATAACTACATAGCTTTAGATGAACGTTATCAAGCTAAAGCGACATTGGTATCGCTAAAAGAAAAGTCCGAGGATCCTGAAATTGTCGAAGCGGCAACGAATAAGTTAGATTTCCTTGAACAGGAAGATCAATCGATTGGATCGGACACTTTGTTTATGGAAGAAGGGAACATACCCCTTCAACCTGATTCTTTAACCCCTGACACAACAAACAATGAGTAGATTAACATGCATATTGGCGGTGCTGCTATCTGGGGTAGTATTACCGGGATTTGGGCAAGGAAATATTGATTCCGAAGAAGTCGTGTATTGGAAGCAACGAGAGATCGAACTTCCTCAGATTTCTAGAGAATTTGAAAACCTTGAATATAAAAGTAAATCGTTCAAACCAACTCAGACATATGATTATATAAAGGCAGGTAGCTATCAAGCTAATGTAGATGCTGCCAATCATAAGGTTAGAGTGCTTACAACTAAGAAAGACGATTTAGAGAAATTATATCAGTGTTATCTTACGGCAGGTTTTGGTAATTATGGAACTACCATCCTAAACTATCATTTTGCGAATAAGAGAAGCAAGGAGTGGAGGTATGGTTTGAACCTCGATCATTTTGCAAGTGCAAACGGTCCAGTCGAAAACTCCGGAATTTCTGATAATACGATTGATGGTTATATTACCAGATTTGTTAATGGACATGAGTTGGGAGCAAAATTACTTTATGATAGAAGTGCGGTTCGCTTTTATGGATTTGACCAAAACCTTGACCAAGATACAGATCCAGAAAATGTACGTCAAATCTATAATAAAGTTGGATTAGAATTGAACGCTGCAAAAGGTTCAAGCGGCAAATTAAGTTATGATGTTAAGTTGCCAATTAGTAATTATTCATCATCTTGGTTTAGTGAAACTAAATTGGGTTATGACGGTGAGGTACAATATACTTTGAACCAAGGTCAATTGATAAAAGTAGCTTCTGAATTAAGTTCCGATGGAATCTCAATTCAGGACTCAACACTATCACGTATGATCTTCAAAGCATTAGCTGGATTTGAATATAGTAAAGACAAACTCAAAGTATTTGGAGGAGCTCGCATAGCGATGAACAAGGATACCATTTTGAATGCAAAAAATGTTCACCTGTATCCAGTGATTAACGCGAGTTACGATCTAAATGATAAAGTACAATTGAATCTAAACGTGGATGGAGATTTAGAACGTAATAATTATGAAACGATCACCGAGGAAAATCCATTTATTGACACCGCTTCAATCATGTTTGATAATAATAGAACACTTGGGATTGAAGCAGGAGCGAAGTTAGGTTTAGCAACCGGTTTGTTTTTGAATGCTCAAGCTGGATTCCAATCATTTGAGAATCACCACATGTTTGCAGGTATGCAAGATTCCACTCGCTTTATTCCATTATGGAATACAGGTGTAGTAAATAATCCTTACGTGAAAATGGGGGCTGAGTATCACCTTAAGAAGGTTTTTGCCACTGGAGTTAGTTTGCGCTTAAATGGTTACCAGGTAGAAAATTACGAATCAGTATCTTATATGCCGTCTTGGGAGATTGAGCTATTTGGTCATTACAAAATTCAAGATAAAGTGGAGTTTCAGTTGAACGGAAACATTCTAGGAGGTATGAAAGGATATAACCTTGAAACTGATGAATTTCAAGATGTACCAACTATTCTCGATTTAAGACTACAGGCTCAATATAACCTGTCAAAACGCTTTTCGATCTTCTTGCTCGGAAATAATTTAATTGCAAAAAAATATCAATATTATATAAATTACCCGAAAAAAGCATTTAATTTTAGCGCTGGAATTAATTACACATTTTTGCGTTGAATTTAGTTAGGTATATACGAGACTTACTGTGTGAATCGGACTGTGTTATACTGCCGGGTCTTGGAGGGTTTGTAGGGAATTATAAAAGCGCTGAAATTCATCCTATCACGCATATTTTCACACCGCCAGCGAAATCTTTGGCGTTTAATGCTAGATTAATTACCAACGATGGTCTATTGGTGGACCATATCGCAAAATCAGAGGAGCTATCTTTATCGGAGGTTCAATCGAAACTGGAAGCTTTTATTGCTTCTATTCAGAAAGAAATTCAGGAAAGCAGTTTTTACATTTTGGAGGGCATAGGGAAACTATTCCTTAATGCTAACAAAAGTATTCAATTCGAGCCTGAAATGGAGAGGTTTCCTATTGCGGAAGCGTTTGGTTGTCAGGAGTTTTTTATTAAACCGATAGAACGCGAAGAGAGTATTAAATTAAGAAATAAAAGTACAGACCTAATGAGTAGTCCAGAAAGACCTAAAAGACCAGTGAAACGAGTGCCAGGAAAACCTGCAATGCGTAAAAAGGTGCCTGTAGAAAAAAGAAAAGTAGAGAAAAAATCAGGTGAAAAGAAAGAAAAGTCAGGCGGAGGTAAAGCTTGGATTTGGATTTCTTTAGTGCTGGTATTGTTACTTGGGGGTGCGGGAGCATTCTTTGTACAAACACAAAACAATGTGAGCCTTTCTTCTTTAGCATTCTGGAAGAAGAATAGTCAAGACGTTGAGGTTGTAGATGTCGAAGATGAAAATGGCGATGCTATTTCCGATACTGAGGATGATTGGGAATCTTCTGAAGCTTCTGCTTCTGCAATGGATTCTGATGATTCGGAAGAGTCTACAGATGAGAGTTCATCAGAGGATTCTGAAGATGCTTCAACTGATTCAGATTCAGATTCAAGTGAAGAAGCAATGGCTGATGCTGAAGAGGACATGGAGTCTAGTGATGAAAGTGAAACGGAAGCAGCAGAGTCTAGCGAAGAAGAATCAACGGAAGATGAAGAGGCAATGGAGGAAGATACTATGGATGAAGATGAATCAGACATGGAAGAAGAGGAGTATACTGAAGAGCCAGGTTTCTTTGATGGTTTAATAGCTAAGGTGAAAGGATGGTTCGGAATGGGTGCAGACGAAGAAGACTATTCTGAAGATGAAAGCATAGCTCAAGATAACGGATGGGAAGAATCGGATAATTCAGATTCAGAAGAATCTAATGAAGGTTCTAGTAATGAGGAGGAAGAAACCAATTCATCTGATGAATCGGCTTCAGAAGATGAAGAAACAGCTTCAGAGCCAGAGTCAACTCCAGAGCCAGTTGTTCAACCATCTGTTAATAGTTCAGGTGACGTAGTTGTTTCTACAAGAACGGATAGACACTATGTGATTGCAGGAGCATTTGAAAACCCTGAAAACGCAAGGAAATATAGAGCTACTTTAGCTGAAAAAGGATATGACTCTAAGATTTTAGAACCTCGTGGTGTGAAAAATGTACACCGAGTTACTATTGCAGATTTTTCTAACTTAGGAGATGCAATGGGGAAAGTAAATCAAGAGAACCCTGAATTTGGAAACGCTCTTTGGGTATTAAGATACTAAGAGATAATATATATTAAGACCATAAAATAGGTCAGAATTAAAACGGGTTATTTGCATTTTATCAAGATGCGATAACCCGTTTTGCATAATAAAAATAATTATAAGCCGTTTTAGTTTTGAAACAAACGCATCAGGTCTTATTTTTAGAACCTTTAAGACCTGTCTAAATACAGAATAAACAAAATTGGATATTACATGCTTTTACAGATTATTAAGGATGGAGTAGAAATGGTTCCTAACAAAGAGGAGTCAATTTCGTTATTTGAGTTGATCAGCAAGGGGGGATGGACTATGTTTCCATTGTTTCTTTTGTCCGTTGGTGCCGTCTACATTTTTGTAGATAGATTTCTAGTTATTATGAAAGCTTCAAAAGATCCTGGAGCGTTTATGGAAACCATCAGGGATAAAATGTTGAAAGGAGATGTTAGTGGAGCATTGGCAACATGCGAACAATTTGATTCACCTTTTGCCAGAATGATTGGTAAAGGAGTTTCGAGAATTGGTAACCCCCTTAAGAATATTGCCGAATCCGTTGAAAATGTTGGAACGATTGAGATTTTTAAACTTGAAAAGAACTTATCCGTTCTAGCAACAATCTCGGGGGCAGCTCCTATGATTGGATTCTTTGGTACCGTGATTGGTATGATTAGAGCCTTTATGAGTATGGCAGAAGCAGAAGCAGCGGTTAGCCCTAAATTGTTATCGGCTGGTATTTACGAAGCAATGATTACAACTGCAGCAGGACTTTTCGTGGGAATTATCGCATATGTGGGATATAACTATTTGGTAGCTAAGGTTGAGAAGACCGTCCATAACATGGAAGCCGCCTCAATCGATTTTATTGATTTGTTGCAGGAACCAACATCAGAATAAACCGAAGTTCAACTTAAATTAAATTGATATGGGATTAAGATCAAAAAATAAGGTGAGCACGGAGTTTAGCATGTCGTCAATGACTGATATTGTATTCTTACTGTTGATATTCTTTATGCTTACCTCGCAAATCGTGACTCCGTTAGGACTTAAAGTTGATTTACCTACCAGTAAAACTTCTAGTATCGATTTACAAAAAATTACCGTTTCTATTTCGGATGACTTGAAGTATGCTATAAACGGTAAAGTAATAGATCAAAGTAGTTTCGAACAAGAGCTTAAGGAGGTGATTATGTCTACTCCTGAAGATGAGCGACTAGTAATATTGAATGTAGACAAGAAAGTACCAATGGAACACTTTGTAAAGGTTGCTGGATTAGCAGCTAATCTCAAAGCCAAATTGACTATTGGAACAAAGGCAGATTAAAAAAAGTGAAAGAGGTTTATGGAATTTAAGCTGTAAGTACATCTTGATGATATAAACCAATAAATCATAGCCATGAACGAAGCATACGAATTAAAAAGTAGAAGAAGAGGATGGGCAGTGAGTATCACCGTGCATCTTATACTTTTATTGTTTTTTTGGTTCTATAATATTTGGCCATTTAGTCCAGCTATTATGCCAGAATTTGGGGTAGCAGTGAATTTTGGGGTAAATGATCAAGGAAGCGGAGATATTCAAAATGATGCTCCACCTTCCGTTACAGAATCAGAGCAAATCCAAGAAACACCACCTGCTGAACAAGCTCCTGCAGAAGCAAATCCAGCTGCTGCTGAAGAAGTGGCCGAGGAGTCTGATATTGTTGAAGATGTGCAAACAACCGATGCAGAATCCGATGTAAATGCGAGTGAAACATCTGAAACCGTGGAAGAAGTTAGCGAAACCGTAGAGGACGTTACAGAGCCAGTGACAGAACCAACGGAAACGGTTGAAGAAGCGGAAACTGAATCTGAAACAGAAACAGAAAGTGAAAGTACTGCCGAATCAACTTCTCAACAGAATAATAATGGAGATGATGCGGATGTGCCTGGAGATAAGGGTCAAGAGAATGGCGAAATAAATGACTCTGATATTTATAAAGGTAAACCTGGAGGTGGAGGGGGAGCTGGAGCACAAATTACTGGATGGTATACCGAAGGTAAACCCAAGGATAATCCGAACTTCAAGGAAACAGGAAAAATTGTTTTTAAGATTAAAATCGACGATGAGGGAGAGGTTATTTCCGTTATAACTCATGAAAAGAGTGTAAGTTCGACCGTTGAATTGTATTATAAAGCGCAGGTTGAACGTCTTTCGTTTGAACGTAAGGACAATAACGATAGTACTGCGCCATTCTCAGAGGGGTACTATACAGTGATTTTACAATCTAAATAAAGTTTTCTTCAGTTCATGAACTTTCAGGAAACCTGTCAATACCTTTTTACCCGACTAGCAAATTATCAACGTCAAGGGGCAGGAGCATTTACTAAGACATTAGACAATACGATTCGGTTAGCTGAATTTTTAAATAACCCTCACGAGAAGTTTAAATCAATTCACATTGCTGGAACAAATGGTAAAGGAAGTTCTGCTTCCATGCTTACTTCAATTCTGATGGAATCAGGACTGAAAGTAGGTGTATTTACTTCACCACATATCAAATCTTTCACTGAAAGGATTAAGGTGGACGGACAAGAGGTAAGTGAGGAGTTTGTAGTGGATTTTGTGGAAAGAATCCAACCCGTTATAGAAGAGCTGAAGCCTTCTTTTTTTGAAATAACCACCTTGATGGCATTTGCCTATTTTGAACGTTCCAACGTAGATATTGCTGTAATTGAAACTGGACTAGGTGGGAGGTTAGATTCAACCAATATACTTAGCCCTTTAGTTTCTTTGATTACCAATATAAGCATGGATCACAGCGCATTGTTGGGTGATACTCTAGAATTAATTGCAGGTGAAAAAGCAGGAATCATTAAAGACGAAACTCCTGTGGTGATTTCTCAAACTCAGGAAGAACTTAAACATGTGTTTGATCAAAAAGCAAAATCACTTGCTGCTCCCATTAGTTACGCGGATCAGAATTATAATATAATTGACCTCGGTATCGAAAATGGACTACGGCAAATAGAAATTCCTGAATTGAATGAAAAATATACACTAGACTTGATTGCTTCATATCAAACTCGAAATGTACTTGGAGTAATAACAACGCTTGATGTATTAAAAGATCGATATGGAATAGAAGTTTCTTCTAATGCTGTAAAGCAAGGATTAGCTAAGGTGGTTAAAAATGCAGGATTAAAAGGTCGTTATCAGATTTTACAAGAAGCTCCCAAGGTAATTTGTGATTGCGGTCATAATGAAGATGGAATCATAGCGGTGGTTGAGCAATTAATGTCCGAATCATTTGAAAAGTTGTATGTGGTTTGGGGAATGAGCAACGACAAGGAAATGAATAAAATCATGAGGCTGCTTCCTAAAAATGCTGAATACATCTTATGTCAACCTAAGATAGAGCGCGCTGCTAAAGCACACGAATTGCAGCAAGTAGCAATTGAAATTGGACTTAAAGCAGATATAATTGAAGATGTGAATGAAGCTGTGAAGGTTACTGTAGAAAATGCAGGAGCTAGCGATGTAGTTTTCATTGGAGGTAGTACTTTTGTGCTATCGGAGTTAAGTGAGTTATGAAATGAGCAGAAATAAGAAACTTAGATATGCCCAAAATGCGGAGAGTGATTTAGTACTTGAACCAGGTAAAGAGCTCTTTGAAGTAATCAAAGGCAACTGGAATAAGTTGTTTTTTGATAATAGCAACGATATTGTAGTAGAGTTTGCATGTGGTAGAGGGGAGTATACCACAAACCTCGCTTCACGTCAGCCAAATAGGAATTTTATTGGAGTTGATATTAAAGGAGCAAGATTGTGGATGGGATGTAAAGAAGTTAAAAATAGCGATTTACAAAATGTAGGTTTTCTTAGAACCGATATCTTAATGGCCCAAGAACTCTTTGCCGAGAATGAGGTAAGTGAAATTTGGATTACATTTCCAGATCCACGCCCAAAGGCTCGTGATGAAAAAAAGAGACTTACTTCACCTAGGTTTTTAGAAATGTATAAGAAGATTCTGAAACCTGGTGGTTTCCTTCATCTTAAAACTGATAATTCCGATCTATTTGATTATTCCTTACTTCAAGCACACAAGAACGATTGGGAGGTAGTTCATGCCACCAAGGTTTTATACGATTCCCCATTGTACACGGAGGAACTTCAGATCAAAACAAACTTTGAGGTTAAATTCAATGACAAAGGATTTGACATTAATTATCTGAGATTAAGAAATAACTAGAAATAATAGGATTTGTAAAAATAATTTGATTAATTAATAATAGTTTAAAGATTAAAAATTAATCAATTATTAAAAATGTCCTATATCAAAGGGAGAGGAGCACAGTTCAATAGTTCCAACCCATTCGAAAAAAGACGCTATGACTATTCTGGAGATGAATTGGAAGAGGAGTATGATTTTAATGCTCCTACTCAATTAATAGATGTTTCTCCAAAATCTATTGTTAACAAAGTAGATAGTCCTGATATCCCATTCACGTGGTCCATGAACCCGTATCAAGGTTGTGAACATGGGTGTGTCTATTGCTATGCACGTGTCACTCATCATTATTGGGGATATAGTGCAGGAGTGGATTTTGAAAAGAAAATCTTAATTAAGCAAAACGCACCTGAATTGCTGCATAAAAAACTTTCTTCTAAAAATTGGGTTCCCTCTCCAATTATGTTGGCAGGAAATACAGATTGTTACCAACCAATTGAAAAGGAGAAGAAGATAACAAGGAAAATGCTTGAGGTTCTTTGGAAGTTTAAGCACCCCGTTGGTTTAATTACCAAGAATGCATTGATCTTACGAGATTTGGATATTCTTGCTGAAATGGCGAAACTCAATCTGGTCAAGGTGAGCATAAGCATTACTACTTTAGATGAAAATATACGAAGGAAATTAGAACCAAGAACTTCTACAGGACTAAGAAGATTTCAAGCAGTTCGACAACTTTCGGATGCAGGAGTACCAGTAAATGTTATGATAGCGCCAATTATACCAAGCATTAATAACTACGAAATTCCCAAGTTGGTACAACTATCTGCTGAAAATGGAGCCGTAGATGTTAATTCTCATATGGTAAGGTTGAAGGATGAAATTGCGATTCTATTCGAAGATTGGATAAGGAAGAACCTACCAGATCGAGCGGATAAGGTTATGAAACAGGTACGTAATGTGCATGGAGGAAATACAACCAATTCAGAATTTGGTACTAGAATGAAAGGGCAAGGTCATATAGCAGACGAAATAAGGCAGTTCTTTCGTGTCTCAAAACAGAAGTTTTTCAAAGAAGTACCTAAAATGAAATATAATTTGGAGTTGTATCATTACTCTCTCGGAACAGGGCAAACCAGATTGTTTTGAAGTGATGTTGATTTTTGGATTGTAGTGATAGTAATTGTTAAGTGTCAAATATTAAATACTACACTCATGAACCTTGTTAAAACCTATGGCTTTCTCAAATTTTAGGCTAACTTTGCCGTATAATTTACGGGATATGGTGCCATTTAACAAGAGCCTTTTTGAATATAAACGTAGGGAGTCTTTGGAGGTTTCTATCGGTGATTTAGGTTGCGGGGGAAACAATCCAATTCGATTACAATCAATGACAACTACGGATACTATGGATACCATAGCTTCTGTGGAGCAATCAATACGAATGATTGAAGCAGGTTGTGAGTTGGTTAGACTTACCGCGCCTAGTATGAAGGAAGCTGAAAACCTAAGTAACATACGTGCTGAGTTGAAAAAGAGAGGTTATAATACTCCTTTGGTTGCCGATATTCATTATACTCCTAAAGCAGCTGAAATTGCGGCTAGAATAGTTGAGAAGGTTAGAGTTAACCCAGGTAATTATGCGGATAAGAAGAAATTTAACATCATAGAATATAGTGATGCTGAATACGAATCTGAAATGCAACGAATTCGCGAACGTTTTTCACCGTTAGTGAAAATTTGCAAGGAATACGGAACAGCAATGAGAATAGGAACCAACCATGGTTCATTGTCTGATAGGATCCTGAGTCGTTATGGAGATACTCCAAACGGCATGGTTGAATCTGCCCTTGAGTTTTTAAGAATAGCAGAGGACCTTGATTATTACAATATTGTTCTTTCCATGAAGTCTTCTAATCCACAGGTGATGGTTCAAGCTTATCGTTTGTTGGTAAATAGATTGAACGAGGAAGGATTGAAGCCTTACCCGTTACATTTAGGTGTGACAGAGGCTGGAGAAGGAGAAGATGGCAGAATTAAATCTGCGCTAGGAATTGGAACATTATTGGAGGATGGAATAGGTGATACGGTTAGAGTGTCATTAACCGAAGAACCTGAATTTGAAATTCCTGTTGCTCGTAAATTGGTGTCAAGATACGTGGCAAGAACGGCTCATGATCCAATACAAGAGGTAGATACAAAACTGTATTCACCAATTATGTATATGCGTCGCAAAACCCAAAAAGTTATAAATATTGGAGGTGATGCTGTTCCTGTAGTGCTAGCTAATGTCATTGGTCAAGGTGAGGTTTTTCAAGAAGATTTAACAAAAATAGGATTCCATTACGACGCTAAAAATGATAAATATAACTTCACAGATCAAGCGTGTGATTACGTTTATTTGGGAGCAGAGGAACTTAGTTTTGAATTACCTGATGCAGTAGGAGTAGTTCGCGATCATGAATTCTGGTTGGAACACAAGGAGTATAAGAATAATTACCCGCTTCTTAACGCTGAAATGTTTGGTCAAGGTAAAGAGTTACATCCAGAATTAAACTTCCTAGAATTAAATAATCATGAGTTGACTCAATCCTTATTAAATGAATTGAAAACCAGAAACAATATTGTGTTGGTTCTTAATACATATAATGTTCATGGGATGGCAGACCAGCGAGGCGCTTTCTTTAAGCTTATAAATCATGGTGTAGATACACCTGTAATCATAAGGAGAAAGTACGAAATGGTGGATGCTGATGATTTACAATTAGAAGCTTCAACAGACTTAGGAGGATTATTGGTTGATGGTTTTGGAGATGGAGTTTGTATTGTAAGTAAAGGCGGTGGAGACATGGGAGTAGTAAATAGTGCTGCGTTTGGAATTCTACAGGCTAGTAGAACAAGAATCTCTAAAACCGAGTACATATCTTGCCCTTCCTGTGGTCGTACATTATTTGATTTACAAGAAACCACAGCTAAAATTAGAAAGGTTACAAGTCACTTGAAAGGCTTGAAAATTGGAATTATGGGGTGCATTGTAAATGGCCCAGGAGAAATGGCAGATGCCGATTATGGCTATGTGGGGGTTGGACCAGGTAAAATTTCGCTTTATAAAGGTCAGGAGGTTGTAAAACCAAGAATCCCAACAGAACATGCGGTGGAGGAATTAATAGACTTGATCAAAGAACATGGTGATTGGGTTGATGCGGAGGCATAATTCAAAAGGCTTTTCATGAATTGGAATAGATTAACAACGTTAATTTTACTAATACTTACGTTTTCTTTCGTACAGAAAATAAACGGGCAGCAGTATAAAAGTGCCATTCGTGGTACGATTAAAGACGAGGAATCTCAAATGCCCCTTCCTGGTGTTACTGTGGTATTACTCAATACAGATCCGTTAAAAGCCGTAGCAACTGACCCATATGGCAACTTTAGACTTGAGAATGTTCCAGTAGGTAAACACGCGATAAGAGTCAGTTTTATTGGTTATGAAACAGTTACGATTCCTAACCTTACTGTGGTAAGTGGAAAGGAACTTCTCGTTAATGTAGCCATGATTGAAGAAATTGATCAGATCGAGGCGGTTGAAGTGATTGCAGAGAAGCCAGCTGATCAGTTAAATAACGAAATGTCTACAGTGAGTGCAAGAACACTTTCAATGGAACAAGCGACCAGATACTCTGGGAGCCTTCAAGATCCATCCAGAATGGCACAGAATTTTGCGGGTGTTAGTGGAGCTTCCGATAATCGTAATGATATTATAATTCGAGGGAATTCACCATTAGGAGTGTTGTGGAGAATGGAGGGCGTTGATATTCCTAGTCCAAATCACTTTTCTACATTAGGTACAACTGGTGGTCCAATCAGTATGTTGAACGTTAATAATCTGGCTAATTCCGATTTTATGACTTCAGCATGGTCAGCAGATTATGGAAATGCTTTATCAGGAGTGTTTGATTTACAAATGCGTCCAGGTAATAGCCATTCTCGCGAATATGTAGGACAACTTGGCTTCAATGGGTTTGAACTAGGGGCGGAAGGGCCTTTTAAAAAAGGGGGGAAGGGTTCTTATTTGATTAATGGTCGTTATTCTACGCTTGGTGTAATGAGTGCATTAGGGTGGAACCTTGGCGTAGGAACAGCAGTACCAGAATACCGAGATCTTAATTTTAAATTAGATTTACCAACCGAAAAAGCAGGACGTTTTTCGGTTTGGGGAATCTTGGGAAATAGTAACGTAGAGTTTGAGGCTACTCCAGAAGTTGATTCTACGAACCTTTTCAATGATAACGATCAAGAATCAAAATTTAAGTCAGGGACTATTATTACAGGCGCAAAATGGCTTAAATTTCTAAGTGATAAAACCTATATAAGTTGGTCGGGAGCTTATTCTAGAGCACAAACCAAAGGAACCTCAACTCGAGTTAATTTTAAGACAGATAAACGAACGCTACTTTTAGAATTAGATCAAATTCAAGCTAAAGTTTCTAACCATTTAAAGTTGAATAGCAAGATAGATAAGAAGAATACCCTTTCGACCGGCCTTATCTTAGACAATTACTTTGTGGATATTTTAGACAGTGGCTTGGCAAGAGCAGCTGATTCTATTATTCCAAACGATATTTATGTGGTTATTTCCGATAATCAAGGACATGGATTGTTACAACAAGGGTACCTGAATTGGAAGCATAGATTTAGCAAAAAAGTAACACTTACTTCAGGATTACATGAGCAATGGTTTCAGTTGACCAATAATGTAGCTGTTGAACCTAGAGTGGGCTTGTCTTTCCAACCTAATGCTCAACATAAGTTGAGTTTGGGGCTAGGTGTTCATAGTCAGTTACAACCCATTCCAATTTATTTTATTGAGGATTCACTTAGTAATTTTCCTAATCAGCAGCTTGGTTTTTCCAAAGCATTTCATTCAGTAATTGCCCATGATTATAAAATTACCGAAAAGCTAAGTTTAAAAACAGAGCTTTACTATCAGCGACTTTTTGGTGTCCCAGTTGAAAATAATCCAAGCTTCTTTTCAATGCTGAATGAAGGTGCAGATTTTGGTTTGCCAGAAGGGTATAATTATGTAAACGAAGGAGAAGGGTATAACTATGGTGCAGAATTTACGTTAGAAAAATCGTTGAGTAATGGATTTTACTACTTACTAACCACTTCTATATTTGATTCTCGATATAAAGGAAGTGATGGAGTTGAAAGGAATACCGTTTTTAATGGTCGTTATGTAGTCAATGGATTAACAGGAAAAGAGTGGCAACTAAGTGAGAAAGTTAACTTCACATTAGATACGCGATTGACTCATTCAGGAGGGAGGAGGTTTATACCAATTGATACTGCTCAGTCTAGAATTCAAATGCGACAGGTTCGAGACTTAACGAGTATATACGAGGAGCAGTATCAACCCTATTTTAGATGGGATGTGAAAATTGGAGTTCAATGGAATGGGAAGAAAGTATCTCAGAAGTTTATGTTGGACATTCAAAATATTACTAATCGTCAGAATATCTTTTTAGTTCAATACAATTCGGACACCAACGAGCTGGATACTACCTATCAGCGTGGATTTTTTCCAATAATTCTATATCAGATTTTCTTTTAATTAAAGAAGGAAGCGAGCACTTGACTGCAGTTTTATTCATATTAAAACCTAACTATTGGCACTATTTCTGCGTATAGTACGTTGATGGAGTAGGAAATTAAGGAAATTACGTGTTAAAATATAAAACGAAGGTCGGATGAAAAACTCCTTTATAAACAGGATTTGGCCCATTGTAGACGTCGACCTTCCCCTGACTTTAATACTCAAAGAGTGGGGGCTTGCTCTTGGGTTACAAGCGGAGCCGGTATATTAGTTAACGTTGAATTTTTCAATAATTCCGACCTTCATTACGAAGTTAGTTATAAATTTTGTATTTTTGCACTTAGGAAAGAAAAAATGAAACGATTTCTCCAAATATTTTTGGTACTATCCTTAACTGTTGGAACTACGTCGTGTGGTAAGCTATTTGGGCTTTACCCGAAATGTAAAATTAAACAGTGTAGAACCCGTATGGTGCATTCTCACCCTAGAGGTCAGAAGTACTATAGAGGTATGCCTATTTGTAAGAAACAAAATCCACTGACAGGAGAATTCTGGAAAAAGCCTAAGCCGGATCGTCCAAAGACTTTGTAAAATAACCAGTTTACAATAATATATGCCTAAACGTATCGTTTGGGCTTTTTTATGTGGTTTTGTATAGAGGGTTTTAACGGATCAAGCGGAAAATTTGGGGAGGAATAATATTTACGTACCTTTTTTGTTTATTAGAGCTGAAACAAAAAAATGTGAAATCCGAAAACTGGAAATCTGAAAAGCCCATTCTAATGAATATTTGGGCCGTTTTCTGAATTCAGATTTCAATTTTCTAATGTGCAATTAAATTACGAATGAAATGAATCGAAAAGTTTATCCCTAGACATTCGGATTGTCCGTTTTTACCCTCTCTTTCCAAGGATTTTCTTATCGTATTTCACAGCGTTTTTTTTATCAAATAAATCTCAATAAAAAACGTCTATTTTTTCACTCAAATTATTGCGAATTTTTGGCATTTTCTCACATAAAAAAATGTATCTTCACGGTTTAATTTTAGTGACGAAAAATTCATAAAAGCAATATGGCAGACGGGAATATTATTAACATTAATATTGAAGATGAAATGAAAGGAGCCTACATCGATTATTCGATGTCGGTTATCGTTTCAAGAGCGCTTCCAGATGTACGAGATGGTATGAAGCCAGTACATCGCCGAGTATTATTTGGAATGCACGAATTGGGTGTTCAACACAATAAACCGTATAAAAAATCCGCGAGAATTGTAGGGGAGGTTTTAGGTAAGTATCATCCGCATGGAGATACTTCGGTATATGATACTATGGTACGTATGGCACAAGAGTGGTCATTACGTTATCCAATGGTAGATGGTCAAGGTAACTTTGGTTCTATTGATGGTGATTCTCCAGCAGCAATGCGTTATACAGAGGCTCGTCTTATGAGAATAGCCGAAGAGATGCTTTCCGATATTGATAAGAGAACGGTTGATTTTAACCCAAACTTTGATGATTCGTTGAAAGAACCATCTGTTCTTCCTGCTAAAGTGCCAAATCTGCTTTTAAATGGAGCTTCTGGTATTGCGGTTGGTATGGCTACAAACATGGCACCTCACAACCTTACCGAATTGGTAAATGGTACTATTGCTTATATTGAGAATAAGGATATTGAGGTTCCTGAGTTAATGAAGTATATCACAGCTCCTGATTTTCCAACAGGAGGTACTATTTATGGTTACGAAGGTGTTAAATCTGCTTTCGAAACTGGTAAAGGTAGAGTGGTAGTTAGAGCAAAATCTACCATTGAAACTACAGAGTCAGGAAATAAGGAGCAAATCATTATTACTGAAATTCCTTACATGGTAAATAAGGGGACCATGTTGGAAAAGACTGCTGCATTGATCAACGAAGGCAAGATTGAAGGTGTTTCTGATTTGAGAGACGAATCAGATCGTAATGGAATGCGTATCGTTTATGAATTAAAGCGTGATGCAATGCCAAACGTGGTACTGAACAATTTGTTCAAGCATACCGCTCTTCAGACTTCATTCAGTGTTAACAATATTGCGCTTGTTCACGGAAGACCGCAACTGCTTAATCTAAGGGATTTGATCCATTACTTTGTTGAGCATCGTCACGAAGTGGTTATTCGTAGAACCAAGTACGAATTAGAAGAAGCCGAAAAGAGAGCTCATATTCTTGAGGGCTTAATTATAGCTTCAGATAATATAGATGAAGTAATCAAAATAATCCGTGGATCTAAGAACCCGGAAGATGCAAGAAATGCTTTAATTGAGCGCTTCGAACTTTCTGAAATTCAGTCTCGTGCAATTGTTGAAATGAGATTAAGACAGTTGACAGGTCTGGAGCAAGAAAAATTAAGAGCTGAATACGAAGAGGTAATGGCCCTCATCAAAGATTTGAAAGATATTCTTGATAATGAATCCAGAAGAATGGAAATTATTAAAGATGAATTGATTCAAATGAAAGAAAAATATGGAGATGAGCGTAGAACTAACATTGAGTATAGTTCGGCTGAATTCTCTATAGAAGATATGATTCCAGATGACGAAATGGTACTTTCTATTTCATCAGAAGGATACATCAAACGTACTGCTCTTACAGAGTATCGTGAACAAGGACGTGGAGGAAGAGGTTCTAAAGGAGCCAAAACCAAAGATACAGACTACATTGAACATCTGTTTGTTGCTACAACTCACAATTATTTATTGTTCTTTACTGAGAAAGGTCGATTGTTCTGGCAACGTGTATTTGAAATACCAGAAGGTAACAAAACTTCTAAAGGTAGACCAATTCAAAACTTGATTAACATTGAGTCTGATGATTCTATTAGAGCAGTAATTAATGTTAAGAACCTTAAAGACGAGGATTATATCAATAATCACCACATCGTATTCTGTACAGAGAAAGGTGTTATTAAGAAAACATTATTAGAGCAATATTCTCGTCCAAGAACTAATGGTATTAATGCGATTACGATTAGAGAAGGAGATCAGTTAATGAATGTTAAACTTACTGATGGTAACAGTGATATCGTAATTGGACTTCGTTCTGGTAGAGCAATTCGTTTCCCAGAAGAGAAAGTTCGTTCTATGGGGCGTAGCGCTGCAGGTGTTAGAGGAGTTACTTTAGCAAGCGAAGAAGATAAAGTAGTTGGATTGGTATGTGCTAGTAAAGAAGATACAGATCAAACGATTCTAGTAGTTTCAGAACAAGGATATGGTAAACGTACTTGGTTAGATGACCCAGAAACTGGTGATCCTAATTATAGAATTACCAACCGTGGTGGTAAAGGAGTTAAAACATTGAACGTCACTGATAAAACAGGTGAAATGGTTGCGCTTCTTTCTGTAACGGATGAAGATGGTTTGATGATCATTAATAAGTCTGGAATTACGATTCGTCTAAGTGTGGAAAGTATGAGAGTTATGGGTAGAAATACTCAAGGAGTTAGATTGATCAAACTTGGCAAGAATGATGAAATTACTTCGGTAACTAAAGTAGTTGAGGAAAAAGACGAAGACGAAGAGAATGGAGAAGGAGTAGAAGGAGCGGAAGGAACTGAAAATGGAGACGTTACCAATACCGCAGAAGGTGGTGAAGAAGCGGCTTCTGATTCCGGTACTGAAGAAAAAACTGAAGAATAAAAGTTAATATTTAAGCAACCAAACAGAATGTCAAATCGTTATGGCATGTAAGTTGTTATAAAAAGTTAAAATTGAAAGAATACTAAAATGAGAATGAATAAATTGACTTTAGCATTAGCCTTAGGAAGTTTTATTTCTTTAGGAGCAATGGCGCAGAACGGGGCGGTTACTAATGCAAAGCTTTACTTTGATGAAGGTGATTATGATAATGCACGTATTTACATTGATAAAGCAGTAAATCATGATAAGACAAAAGGGAAATCTAAAACATGGACTTACCGTGGATTGATTTATCAAAAATTAGCTGACGCTAAAAGTGACCCTTCTTTCCTCGAGACTGCTGTTGCTTCGTATGAGAAGAGCATTGAATTGAACGAAAGTAAAGGAATGGTAGAGAAGGCTGAAGAAAAGAAAGGAGCCATCTACAACGAAATCATTAACAAGGCGTTTAAAAAGTACGAAGCTGAGGATTATGCAGGTGCATATGAAATTTATCAAGTAGGAATGAAAGTTAGTCCTAAGGATACTTTAGCGTATGTTTATGCAAGTACAATTTGTATGAATAACCTTAAAAAGTACGATGATGTAGTTGATATTAATGATCGTTTGATTAAGCAAGGGTTTAAAAAAGGGGATTACTATCGTAATATCTATGCTGCTCAATTGATGAAAGGAACTGCAGAAGATAGCACAGCTGCTTTAGCTACATTAGATAGAGCAATTGCGGATAACCCAGAGTCAACAAACTTCTTAAAGTGGAGAATTGACATGTACATGGCGATGGGGAAGAAAGCAGAAGCGAAAGAAAGTATTGAAGCAGCCATTGCGAAAGAACCAAGTAACCCAATGTTGTATTGCTTGAAAGGTAGTTTGCAGTCTGGTGCTGAAGCAGAAGCGACTTATACCAAGGCAAAGGAATTGGTAGATGTTGATAAAGATCCAGGAATTGCTGAGTATATCTACTTTTCAATTGGAAGTATTTATTACAACCAAGCTGCTGAAATCGATACGAAGCTGAGAAATATGGATTATAGAGATCCTGAATTCAAGAAGAATGGAGCAAAAATGAAGGCTCAGATAAAGGAGAACATGGGTAAATCAATTCCTTATTTTGAAGAGGCTCACAAAATTAACAACATGCGTGTAGCTGCTAACCCTAAAGTAGCCGTTGCCAAAGATGTAATCCAGTCATTAATGAATGCGTATATTCAGGTAGGACAAGATGCTAAAGCAGACGAAATGGCTAAAAAGCTGTAATAAGTTTTAGAAATAAGATTAAATGTAAAACCGATCTGGAAACAGGTCGGTTTTTTTTGTGTAACATACATTTTCGTAAATAAATTCTGCACATTTAGCTTTTGTTTTTGTTAAAAAAAGTTTACTTTGCTTAACAATCACATTATTAATTCCCATGAAAAAATACATTTTTGCTTACTTTATCTTAATTAGTTTTTCTTGTGCCTTTGGTCAGACAACGCACAAAAAAGACTTACCACACAGTATTGCTTGTGAAAATATTAATGCTCCGGCATCAGTTAGAGCAATGTATGTTTCCAATGCAGATCATATTATCTATGCAGATCCACCGTATTATTACAGGCAGGTAACCTCTAAATCTTTGGTGAATTGGGCTGTTAATCATGATTTTAACCATTTAGTTTTATATGGTATAATTAGAGGGGTTTCAAATTACCCGAATTCTTTTCCTCCTAAGTTTTGGGATTTTATGGAATACGCACATTCTCGTAATGTAACAGTTAGTGTTATAACTGGATCAGATGAAGATGCCGATTTACTTGTGGATGACCTATTAACTCCAGCCCCGACTAGCGCTGAGAGGTTTGATGGAATTCAGTTTGAATTTGAATTTTGGAAAAGTAGCAACTTTTCAACACCACAGATAGGGTTTCAAGTTTATTTGCCTCTCTTGCAACATATCAGTACGTTGTGTGATAATAACTCTATATTATGTGAAACTTATATTGGAAACCCTTCAAACGGAACAGCTCAGAAGGACATTTATGGTCAAAATCAAATCGATCAAATCACTTTATTGTCTGATCGAACTTACGTAGCTTACTTTTTAGAAAGCCCTTATGATCACTCTACCAATAATATTTTTGGTTCGAAACAATACCGATGGAACTTTCTAGAAAACGCCGCGGGTAATTCGAATATTATAACATTGTTTAAGGCTCAAAATTCTGGTGATGATATGTATGAATGGCTTGATGATCTTACTAAGCCATTTTCTTCTAGGTGGAAAATGCCATATAATGTATGGATGCGTTGCAATCAAGGGTATAATGATTTGCCTTCTTCCAATGTTAATGTGCTAGGTTATTGTTGGTTTACTTTTCAAGATCTACATAAATTAAGTAGACCTAGCTTAGATAATGTTCATAGAATTAAAGTTACACCTAATCCAACGGATGGTGAGATTAAAATTTCAAGACCTGATTCATGGAAGGAAGTTTCATATCGATTAATCAGTAAATCTACCAATCAAGAAAAAATGATAGGGCGTTTACAAGAAGAGGACAGTACAATAGATTTAGGTGGTTTGGAACAAGGGACTTATATTCTAGAACTAAGAACCAATAATGGAGAGTTACACTCTTCACAAGTAGTGAGAAAATAGAAATATTAAATTGTTCTTATATGTAAAACCGATCTGGAAACAGGTCGGTTTTTTTGTCTTCAGTTTTAATTATTAGCTTTCTCAAACTCCTCCATACAATGTACTAGAGCCATTACACTTTTAATATTCATAGCATTGTAGATTGAAGCTCGAAACCCTCCAACAGATCTATGTCCTTTAATTCCAGAGATTAATCTACGCTCACAATGTTTTAAAAATGCTGTCTCTAATTCTTTGTACTCTTCCTTAAGACGGAATGTAACATTCATTAATGAACGGTCTTCTACTTCCGAAACACCGTCGAACATTTGATTACGTTCAATCTCCGAATAAAGTAAATCCGCTTTGGTCTCATTTCGAAGTTCCATCGCAGGAACACCACCTTCTTCTTTTAACCATTTTAAGGTTTGCAGCATTGCATAGATCGCAAAAGTAGGAGGTGTATTGAACATCGATTCCTTATCAATATAATTTTGATAATCTAACATCGAAGGAATTGTTCTTCCAGTTTTACCTAATAAATCTTTTCGGATAATTACCAATGTGATTCCCGAAGGACCAATATTCTTTTGCGCTCCAGCATAGATTAATCCATATTTGGAAACATCCACAGGTTTGCTAAAGATGTCGGAGGACATGTCTGCTATGAGTGTAACATCAGTTTTAGGAAGATCCTTTAGTTGGGTACCGTAAATTGTGTTATTCGTTGTGATGTGTAGAAAATCTAGATTTTCAGGGATGTTGTATTCTTTTGGTACGTAAGAATAATTTTTATCATCTGAACTAGCCAATACATGAGTTTCACCAAATATTTTAGCTTCCTTAATAGCTTTGGAAGACCATGTACCAGTATCCACAAAGCCGCACTTACCATTTACAGGCAAAAGATTGTAAGGAATCATACAAAACTGCATGCTAGCTCCACCCTGTATGAAAAGAATCTCATGCGAAGAAGGGACATCTAGTAATTCCTTGATAAGTTCTTTAGTTTGATTTAGAATGTCAACAAATTCGTCACTTCTATGAGAAATTTCAAGCAATGAAAGACCCATTTCATTTAATTCCAAAACAGCTTGAGAACATCGCTCAAACGTGTATTCTGGCAGTATTGAAGGGCCAGCGGAGAAGTTATGCTTTTTTACAGGCATAGTTATATAATATTAAGAGGTTAACTATGCTTTACGCGCGGTCCAATTTGATTCGTTCTTTTCACGATCAAAATTGTTCCATCTAGGTTGTTCCAATAAGTGTTCAGTAAATAACGCTGCCACTTCTGCATTTTCCTTATGCTCATTTTCAAGAATCTCAGGAGACCAATAATTGGCAACGAAATGCGTATCAAATTTCCCTGAAAGGAAACTTGGGTGTGTAAGTACAAATTTTCCGAATGGGAGGGTAGTTTTAACCCCTTTAAGCTTAAAGTTTTCAATCGTCCAAAGCATATTTTGAATTGCTTCAGCACGATCTTTACCATAGGTTATAACTTTAGCCAACATTGGATCATAGTAAATCGGAATCTCCATTCCTTTTACAAAACCAGTGTCCAAACGTACGAAATCAGCATTAGGAGCTTCGAATTCTTCTAGCACACCAATATCTGGTGTGAAGTTATCTTCTGGATCCTCCGCATAAAGACGAAGTTCTACCGAATGTCCAGTTATCGTTAAATCATCTTGAGTAAAGGCAAGTTTTTCACCCTTTGCAACATTGATTTGTTCCTTTACAAGATCAACTCCAGTAATTAGTTCAGTCACAGGGTGCTCCACTTGAAGACGCGTATTCATTTCTAGGAAGTAGAAATTAAGATCTTCATCAACAATAAACTCTACCGTACCAGCACCAACGTAGTTACAAGATTTTGCTACATCAACAGCACATTCACCCATCGCTTTACGCATTGCCTCATCCACAACTGGAGAAGGAGCTTCCTCAACTACCTTTTGGTGACGTCGCTGAACGGAACATTCTCTTTCGAAAAGATATACCGTATTTCCATGAGTATCAGCAAGGACTTGAATTTCAATATGTTTTGGAGAGCCTATGTATTTTTCAATAAACACTTCACCGTTTCCAAAAGAAGAAACCGCTTCACTTACCGCACGATCCATTTGCTCTTCGAATTCAGCTTCACTACGTACGATTCTCATTCCTTTACCTCCACCACCGGCACTTGCTTTAATCATAATTGGGAATCCAATTTCACCTGCAAGTTTTTTAGCTTCAGCTATGTCAGTAATTGCTCCATCCGAACCAGGAACAAGAGGAATGTTGAACTTAGTAACAGTTGCTTTAGCAGCAAGTTTATCACCCATAACCTCAATAGACTCTGGAGAAGGACCAATGAAAGTTATTCCAGCTTCGGTCACTTTTCTTGCGAAATCAGCGTTTTCAGAAAGGAAACCATATCCTGGGTGAATTCCATCAACCCCTAGTTCTTTACAAACTTCGATGATTTTGTCAGCTTGTAAGTAAGATTCAGAAGAAGGAGGAGGTCCAACACAAACTGATTCATCAGCATAACGAGTATGCAAAGCATTTCTATCAGCTTCACTATAAATAGCCACTGTTTTAATTCCCATCGCTTTGGCAGATTTCAATACACGCATTGCAATCTCACCACGATTTGCCACTAAAATTTTGTTGATCTCTTTCACCTTTTCTTTATTCTTTTATTTCTACGAAATAACCATTCGATTCTATGTTGTAAAAAAACTAAGAATTGTGTTAAAGACAAAGTTATTTGTTGGCTGATTTGAAATGAGAGGTGTCTCAGTTAGAAACTGATCTTTATTGTAAGGCTTAAGTTGTCACAGCTACGCTTGCTCAAACTT
>JAHDFW010000007.1:0-3938 GCA_020627945.1 Cytophagales bacterium | reverse complement strand
AATCGTAACGCAATTATTATTTTAGAGCAAATTATACTATTTAAGGTTTAGTTGTGCTCATTAAGTTACAAGTTGATAAATGGCTAGATTAACAAAAATTGAAATTTGGTGGAAAGGACCCTTTACCAAGGAAGAGGTAAAAGAATTCGATGATGAAGATACTTGTTTTGGGCTGTATCAAATTTATGGTACTCACAATGTTAATGGCCCCAATACTTTACTTTATATTGGTCAGGCCAATTATCAAACTTTTGCAAAAAGAGTGGGGCAGCACGAATGGACTGATTGGGAACCTTCTGATACACAATTTTATTTAGGCTTTTTTGGCGGTACTAAAAAGGTGACCAATAAGCAGTGGGAAGAACAGATTAGCATTGCCGAAAGACTTTTAATATTCTTTTGTGCTCCACCTTATAACTCGCAAGGCTTGAAAAATTATGGTGATATTAAAAATACTATTGTCTTGAATTTTGACAAGAAGAATCAATTGCCATCAGAAGTTTCGACCTTTTATTATGAAACTGAATTTTGGGAAGGAGACTGGTATAGATATGGAGAGGAAAGAGATGAGTAATTATTGATTTTCAATATGCGGTATTTAATTATTATAATGTGTGTATTGGGGCTTGTTGGGTGTAAACCTAAGAATGATCAATCCACGTTGGATCTGATTTTTGATAAGCCTCAATTTCAGATGTATTTGGAGTATAGTGGATGTTTTGCGTATGGTAAAGAGGTGTTTACTTTCAAAAAAGCTAAAAACGGGTATTTTATTTTGTGTGAGTCGACTGGTAAGAATTATTGTATTCCAGTTTCTGATATGGAGAAGTTAAGATTGCATTGTGACAGTCTAAAGGGAAAAAGTTTCGGAAGCCTATGTAATTCCCTTGATAAATATATTAGAATTGGAACTATTTGTAATCAAATAAGTTTTACCCAGAGTTGTTTGGATGAAGAAGAGGATGTTTTAGATCAAATTACCCATTATAGTGCATTGATGAACTAGTATTGTCAACCAAAAGTTTAGCTAAAACATTGTTCAATCCGAATTTTAACTATTAGAAATAAATCTATTTATTACCTTTGCGGTATGTACACTTCGGCGGAGGAAAACTATATCAAAGGCATTTACAAACTTTCTGAAAAGAATAAAAGTGGGTTAGTTTCCACCAATGAAATTGCTGAGTTAATGAAGACTAAGGCGGCTTCTGTTACTGATATGATCAAGAAATTGGCTCAGAAGAAGATTCTACAACACCGTCCTTATCAAGGGGTTCAGTTAACTATTCATGGAGAACAAACTGCGCTGAAGATTATCCGAAAACATAGGTTATGGGAAGTGTTTTTGGTTGATAAATTGGATTTTAATTGGGATGAAGTTCATGAGATTGCTGAGCAGTTGGAGCATATCAAGTCGGAAGCTTTAATTGATCGTTTGGATGAGTTTTTAGGTTTTCCATCCTACGATCCGCATGGAGATCCCATTCCAAGTAAAGAAGGGGAACTGACCATTCGTAAAAAAGTAATGTTGTTGGATATGGAAGAGGGGCTGCAAGGAACTATTGTGGAACTTGGTGATACATCAGACACTTTTCTTCGCTATCTTGATAAGATAGGAATTTCACTTGGGAGCAAAGTTCGAGTTATTGAAAAGATTGAATTCGACAATTCGTTACAATTAGAAGTGAACGATAATATTGCTATAAGTGTTTCAGAACGGGTTGCAGGAAACATGTTTGTTTCTTTGTAGTACCTAATTGTTTTAACAGAAAATCGAATGAGTAAAATCAGTATATATATAGCATCTGTGTTGTGTGGCCTGTTTTTAATAATGGGATGCTCAAATAAACCAAAGAATAGCACGGTTTCGACAGCAGTAGAATCTAAAGAAATTGTATGGGTTTCATTTGCTGAGGCCATAGAACAGTCTAAAAAAGTACCTAAACCGATCTTTATTGATGTTTACACGGATTGGTGTGGTTGGTGTAAAAGAATGGATGTTACTACGTTTAAAGATCAATCCGTGGTTGATTATATGAATAAGAACTACTATTGCATTAAGTTTGACGCGGAGGGTGGAGAATCGATTACTTTTCCGAATGAGAAGACTTATACTAAATCTGGACGTTCTCATGAGTTAGCCGTTGAGTTGTTAGATGGAAGAATGAGTTATCCATCGGTGGTATACTTGGATAAAGCATTTACTAAAATTCAGGCCGTTCCAGGTTATAGAGAAGCCGATGAACTTATTATGATTTCTAAGTACTTTGGAGAAGATCATTATAAGACAACAGATTGGGAAAAATTTAAGGAGCAGTACGTTTCTAACGGTTATTAGCAAGCAATGAATCAGGAAGATCCGATAATAGCATTGGCGACTCCAAATGGAGTAGGAGCAATTTCTGTTTTAAGGTTATCAGGTAAAGGATGTATCCAAATTACGGACAAACTTTTCATAGGTAAGATTTTAGCGGATCAACCATCTCATACAGCGCATTATGGTTTCATAAAGGACGGAGAGCGAACGCTGGATGAAGTTTTGGTTACGATTTTTCAAAACCCAAATTCATATACAAAAGAAGACTCCGTTGAAATTTCCTGTCATGGATCTCCATATATTGTTCGAGAGGTGCTAGGCTTGTTTTTGAGAAACGGAGTTCGAATGGCTGAACCTGGTGAATTTACGAAGAGAGCATTTTTGAACGGTCGTTTTGATTTAGCACAGGCAGAAGCCGTGGCTGACTTAATTGCTTCTGAAACCAAATTGGGCCATGATTTAGCATTAAAGCAACTTCGAGGAGGAGTGTCTAATGAGATTAAAGAGCTACGTGATAGACTCATCCATTTTGCATCCTTGATCGAATTAGAGTTGGACTTTTCAGAAGAGGATGTTGAGTTTGCCGATCGAACGATGTTGCTTAATTTGATTGAGGAGATCAATAAGTATTTGATGGAGTTGATTCGCTCATTCGAATATGGTAATGCCATAAAGAAAGGAGTTCCAGTGGCAATTGTAGGAAAACCAAATGCAGGTAAGTCAACGTTATTGAATGCTTTACTTAAGGAAGAAAAAGCTATTGTATCCAACATTCCAGGAACGACCAGAGATTATATAGAAGACGAATTGGTGATAGAAGGAATTCCGTTTCGATTTATAGATACAGCGGGAATCCGTGAGTCTGAGGATGAGATAGAAGTTATAGGTGTCCGTAAAGCCAAAGAGAAGATAGAAGAAGCTTCGGTAGTTCTTTACTTATTCGATGCACAAGAAACTTCGATGCAAGAAGTTCAAGATCAGCTAAGCGAAATACCACCTGAAAAGCTCATACCTGTAGCGAACAAAGTTGATTTGATTTCAGGTGAGGGGCCATGGAGCACACTGGACAATTTAATTACCATTTCAGCCAAAGAAAATCAGAACGTAGAGCAAATCTGTTCTGAATTAGTCTCACGAGTTGAAAAAGGAAATGTAGAAGGGAACAACACCGTCATTTCGAACACTCGTCATTACAACATGCTTATTAATACTCGTGAAGCCCTAGATGCAGTAGTTGAAGGCATAAACCTTCAGATTACAGGTGATTTTCTAGCCATAGATATCCGTCGTGCCTTAGATGCTTTGGGTGAAATCACAGGAGAGATCTCTACAGATGATTTACTGGATAATATATTTAGTAAGTTTTGTATTGGGAAATGAAGCTTTAGCGGAATTTGGTATTGGGAGGTAACAGTTACTCGCTTCATAGCACAAAAAGCACTTATCGTTTAATAAGTGCTTAATTCTAACTGAGATTACTTTTTAGGTTTGGGTTTAGGTGGATTATTTCCTCTATTCCCTCCAGATTTATTTCCAGTTTTGCTTGGACCGTTATTAGGTCTTGGTTTATTATTTGCCATGACGTTATAAACTTAGATTATACCTACTCATTTTTAGTTGC
>JAHDFW010000154.1 GCA_020627945.1 Cytophagales bacterium | reverse complement strand
TTCTTACTCCTGTATGGGTTATTAAGGGAACAAATAATCCATTATCTACTGAAATTTCCACGAGAACATCTATGGTATTTGTTCCTTCAATTGTATAACAAAGTTGTTCACCACTTGGAACCTCATCGTCCAAAAGCAAAGACAAGCTCGTATTATTTTTTTCTATTATAGCAAAAACATTGTCCAAGGGACCTGTAGCATTGTAAGGTGAGGTCACATTAGAACTAATTGGTACAGCTACGCCAACTGCATTGCCATTCACCGTGGTAGCATTTATTGAGGATATACAAAAAGGATCGTGTAAATCTACCCAACCATCTCCATCCGTATCCGATAAATCATCTACTCTTCCATCGAAATTATCATCTACTCCACCTGCCTCTACTAAGTCATAAATTCCATCATTATCTGAATCTAAATCAAAAGCATCTGGCACATCGTCCTGATCCGAATCAACCAGCGCACAAAAACTAATATCTGAAAAACCCAAACTCTGTTGTGCAGATGGCGCTGGAGCCGCAGCATCCCAAAGTTCCACCACAACTGAATCAATTAGACCTTCCAAATTAAATACAACATCTCCTTCTGGACTATTAGTAGCTCCCGATTGCCCAACAAAAGAATTACCTCCAACATAATTCATTGTGGCTCCTAATGTGAACATGGTAGGATCTAATGTATATAAAATTCCTCCATAATAAACCTTCACAACAACACTATCTACCGACTGACCTGATCCATCAATATCATATAGAGTGAAATCAACACCATAAACGGAACCTGAAAAGGATATAGTGTTTGAAACCACCCCAGTGGAAGTATTAGTGCTCACAATTCTGTAAACATCAGTTAACCCATACGAATTTACAATAGCAGCTTGGTTTAAAACCCCAGATGGGTCTGCCCTTGTAAAACTTACATCAATACCTGAAAAAGTCAAAGGAGCAGTGGGTATCGTTACTACTGGATCATCATTTGATACATAATGATTACTCCAATCCATAACAGACGGCACACATTCTTCGTTATTACTTAAACCATCATTATCTATGTCTTGATCAGTCCTGTCCGCAATCAAATCACCATCCGCATCTTGTGCTTTTATTTCATTTAACGATAAACAAAATAAAACGATCGCATAAATGATTATGCAATACACATATTTATAAATAAGTTTAGTCACTAACTAAATATAGTGATAACTAAATTGTACACGCAAAACCTAATAACAAAATTAGATCAACTGTATAAAAATCACAATCAAACCCTAAACAAACTCAATATAATACAATTTTAAACCGACTAACCGTAGTACTCATCTATTATTTTATTTTTTAAATTTCAGCTACAAAACAGCTTTGAAGCACAAAATAAACACCTTGAACTTTAGGGCAAGAAATTAAAAATCTATACCGTGTCATTCCACAAAAAAAGATTAATCTAACTGCTCAATTAAAAAAAACAAGTACGAAGCGAAAATTCAATAAGAGCTGCTATTTTTATTTTTACATTCTTTTGTCCAATGCAAAATCTACGGGGTGCCTGTAACTCTCCCAACGCCATCTACTATCGTTGGTAAATTTAATATTACTCCATCCCCATTCGAATCCGAATGACCAGCTTCTATTACATCGTTACAGCCATCACCATCAGCATCCAGGTCTATAAAGTTAGGTAAACCATCTACATCCAAATCAACGGTGGTACAGACACCCGCTCCATTCAAGGTACAATAATCAGGGTCCATATAGTTTATCACCCCGTCAAAATCTGAATCTTCTGCGGGATCTTCAGTACTTAAACAACCAAAATCAGTAAAACCGTTTCCACAAGTTTCTACCCAATCATAAATACCATCGTTATCATCATCAACATCTGTAATGTCATCAATTTGGTCATTATCATTGTCTGGAATAATTTTAATTATCACTAAAGCAGTATCACAAACGGCTGTTGGCGAGGTTGTATCACAAATACAATACTTCAAAGAATCTAAACCAAAATAATCGGTGGTTGGTGTATACAAAATTTCGCCATTTAACACATTAATAATTGTCCCCCCACGTGTAGGTATTTGTGTCAACTTAATCGATGAAGTGTCTATTTGGGTATCCTTTGTTGTATCATTACAAAGAACACAGAGCGTTAAAGCAATATTTTCAGTAACATAAACTGTGTCATTAATCGCATCAATTAAAGCACCAGAACAAGCTGTAGATACTCCATTATCCGTTACTGCGGTCATTGTCCCCGTATATCCATCAGAACCTGAGGAAACAACTCCAAAAGAATTAATAGATAGAGGTAACGGTCCTAATTCACCATCTCCATTTTCATCGGTAAAACCTGCCTCGATTACATCGTTACACAAGTCATTGTCAGAATCAAGCTCATTTCTATCTTTATTACCATCATTATCCGTATCAGTGTCTGGTAAAAGTGTACCTACCGAACATGTTGGTGTCTTTGTAAAATTGTACGTTACATAGTCAATATCCATTCTTGCTCCAATCCCTAAATCTATAACTCCAAATCTTGCATACCTAAAATCCGAAGTATGTTGAACACAAACGAATCCTGTAAAACTCAGATACCCATCCGCAACCGCATTTACAGTACCATTAGTAGCTGCTTGAGCAAATGTAACACCGTCAAGGGATACTTCAACTCTCATACGAGACCCTAAGTCAATTCCTGAATGACTAAAACACATGTTTTCTCCCACACATATAGTATCCCCCAAATCAACCGTAATATAACTTTCAGGAGTTGTTTCAAGGATTCTTACACCAACACTGTTATTGGATAGAATTTCTTCTGGCTGATTTACACTTCCAGAAGTCGTATAAGAGTTTACTCCTCCAGACACTGTATATGAAGGTAATAAACAAAGGGTATCATATAAACTAACCCAACCATCACCATCCGTATCGGTTAAATCATCGGCAACGCCATTGTTATCACTATCAACACCACCAGCTTCAACTATATCAAATATTCCGTCATTGTCTGAATCTAAATCCAAACTATCTGGCTGTCCGTCTCCGTCAAAATCTGCAGCTTCATCAACATCTGGAATTCCATCATTATCGTCATCAATATCCGTAGAATTTGGGATTCCATCTCCATCAAAATCATTAACTGGGGTTGAAGCACATGAAATACTTAAAAAAGGATCATACACATCATTCCCAACACTAGCATATCCATCCGGCGTACTTATCACCCTTCCCATTGCATCAACACTGACAGGAGCACTTCCTAAAATCCCGTCCAAATCTCCATCGGTAAAACCAGCCTCATCTACGTCATTACAAAGATCATTATCACTATTTAGGTCATTTACATTCTTATTACCATCACCATCAGTATCTGGGTTTAATAAAGGCACACCCGTCGGACAAAAAGTCGTATCATACAATTCGAATGTATAAACCGCTGCATCTACCTCCAAATTCCTTGATCCACCTCCAGAATAACCGTTGATCAATAATATGTACCTAGCGTCTACTGGAAAAGAATAGCAATAAGTATTTAAGTTTCTTACTCCAACAATGTTCTGTCTTAACGCAAAGGTGACACCATCGATAGAAGTGTAAAGACCAACATCAATGGTATTCGTTGCTTGTATGGTGAAGCATACATCAAACCCCGCTGGAATGGTATCTCCTAAATCTAAAGTTATACTATCTGTCTTAGTTGTATTAGAAAAAACACCGTCCACTGCACCTTGAGCATTGGTCGCATTAGATGTTCCTGCAGATCCAGAGGCTGTGGTCACATTACCTGAAATCGTAGTTGTATCTATCTGAACTATACAAGTATCGTCAAATGTATTTGCCCAACCATCAGAGTCACCGTCAGCGGGATTATCTACCATTCCATCGTTATTTACATCTACTCCACCCGCTTCAACGATATCATAAATACCATCGTTATCTGAATCTAAATCTTGACTATCGGGAATTCCATCCAGATCAAAATCTCCCGTTTCATCTACATCTAAAATACCATCATTATCATCATCAA
The DNA here is from genome assembly GCA_020627945.1 of Cytophagales bacterium. GTDB lineage: Bacteria > Bacteroidota > Bacteroidia > Cytophagales > JAHDFW01 > JAHDFW01. The sequence continues at coordinate 6,659 of JAHDFW010000154.1, read as the reverse complement.
TATCAATAGAATTTAGAATTCCATCACCATCAAAATCCGTGGATGAAATTACATTAAAATAGGCATAGGCCGATGCACACAATGGAACTGGGTCACAAACTTGGTATAATGCTGAATCCAACCCAGTAAATCCAGGTGTTGGACTATAATCAAGATTAATTCCAGATAAGACCGTTATACCGTTCATTGATCCAGTAACAATAGAGGTTACTAAAGCATCCATATCCGGGTCAGAATCATTGGCTTGTACTCTGATTACATTGTTTAAACTATTTTCTAGCACATAAATATAATCTTGATTGGCAACAGGAGAAGATGCACCAAAAGTCAATGCCGTGGACAGTAGAAACACTGCAACACCGTATAAAACTTTTACGCTTATTAAATCACTATTCATAAATACTCCCCTCATAACAACAACCTGTGTATCACCAATACTATGACATACAAGCAACTACATAATTGTTAAATTTACTAAAACAACAAAAAAAAATAAACATTAACATGTTTGGCACAATAATTAAGATATAACTAATCGTGGACTTAATTTCACATATTTAACATTTTTTATTCTTTTTATGCAATTGTAAATAAAATTATTTATATATTCGCAAAACGTTGGGGAAGATTTTTTTATGGGACGATTATTTAACAAGTACCTAAAGGCGGTGTTTCTGTGCATTTTATTAGTGGTGTATAGTGTGGATTCGGGTAAAGCGCAGAACGAAAAGCTTAAAGGTGTACAAATTTTCAAAACCGCACTAAATACCAATTGGCCTCCGCAAGGTCAAACGTTTGTAATTGGTATTTATGGCGAATCAAGCGTGTACTTTGTTCTTTCGGCAATTTCTAGAGCAAGGAAAATTGGCAACAAAGCTGTTTTTGTTAAGAAACTTAATAATAAGGAACAGTCTGCCGAATGTAATATTGTTTTTGTAACAAATCAGAAGCAAAGCGATCTTGCAGACATCAAGTCACTTACGTCTGATAAAGATGTTCTCATCATCACTGAAGAATCTAATCAAACTAGTAACTTCAATGTAAACCTAGTTTCTAATGCTAATGCTGTAACATACGAACTTAATAAAAGTAATGTGAGCAAAGGTATCAGCTTCTCAGAAAAGCTAGTATCAGAAGCAGCTAAAATATATTAGGAACACTCTAAAAGAGGTCGTCCTAGTGATAATTTGTGTAGTTGTAAAGGTTTATTCGATTATTACGAATTCCATAGGGATTTGAATAAGATCTCCGAACTCCTCCCCTAATTCCTGAATATCTTCGTTATCTTCTTTGTGATGCCATCGAACCACAAGTTCATTTGGAGCCTCTATTTTACTTAAAGTCTTGAAAACATCCAACACCATTTTGTTAGATATAGAATTAACATAAGTTACATTGATGTCGAAGTTCGTTTTAGGAAGTGGATTCTTAACGTACTCATTTAACCAATCCAGAATTGGTCCAAAAAAAGTCAATGCATTTTCTGGGTAACTCTTCCCTTTTATCAAAAACTTTTCGTTTTCAACATCTAAAATAATCTGAGGTGTATCTTTACCTGCATCTATAATTAGTGCCTCCATAGTGGAAAGATAAGGTTTATTTGGTCAAATAACCAAGTTTAATATTAAAAATCACTTCTTTATGTTAAAAGATAACAACATATAGGATACTTCTCCATTAGTCTCTTCTCGAGTATACTCAACTGGGCCCCCAGATTTTCTAATCATTTCAATAAGTCCTAATCCTGCTCCTCCTCGATCTGAGATTTCGGCATTGTAAACACTTTCCATATGCAATTTACGAAGTGCCTTCTTATCCATGTCATTCAACTCATCAATCTTGGAACTCACCTTATTATAGTCGGCGTTGGTAACTAAATTCCCAGTTGTTATTACATAACAATCCGAAAACTCCCTTAAAAGGATTCCAGAACGTTGATATCTTTCATTTGCGTCATTAGCTCTATAACCATGACGCATTATATTTTGAAGAGCTTCTATCATGATGTGATAAACTCTTCCAATTACTAACTCACTTTCATTAATCCTAGCCAAGTTTGTTTCTATCAAAGCAGTTAAAACCCGTACTACATCTTGAGTTATTTCTCCCTGATAAGTTAAAATAGCATTCCCAACTTCAGTATCTTCTTGAAATCGATAGATTCCACGCATCAACTCAACCCCGTCCTTATATAACTTATTCATTCCCACTTGCCTAAAACCTAACTCCTATTAAGAGTACATCATCTGTTTGACGGGTATCTCCTTTCCACTCTTCAAAATCTTTGCGGAACACTTCCTTAAGTTCCATTATTGGCTTATCTAGGTTTTCTAGAGCAACCCGTTTCACCCTTCCCGACAAATACTGGTCTTCATCTGGATTTGATCCTCCAAATTGATCTGGTAAACCGTCAGAAAAGAATAAAATAGTATCTCCTTTACTGTATTCAATCTCGTGATTGGTGTATTTAAGTTCATTACTATGGTGTGTTCGACCAATTGGCATGCTATCACCTTTGATTCTTTTTGCTTTACCCTGCGAAATGTGATATAAAGGTCTATAAGCACCTGCATACTCAATTTTGTTTGAATCCAAACTAATTTTACACAACGCTATATCCATTCCATCACGAACCTTACTTTCCTGCTGCTTACCTCTCAGGGTAATATTTACTCGACGGTTTAATTCATCCAAAATATCAGCTGGTTTATCAAAATCGGAGCGTCCTAAGATCTCATTCAAACTAAAATACCCTACAAAAGACAATAAAGCTCCAGGAACACCATGTCCTGTACAATCAACTGCTGCTACATACAAATCGTTACCTCTTCGGTATAACCATGGAAAGTCTCCACTTACTACATCTCTTGGAACATAATATATAAATGATTCAGGTAGATACTTTTGCAACACTTCATCTGTCGGCAATATTGCTTTCTGTATATGTTCCGCGTAATTTATACTTTCGGTAATCTTTTTATTCTTATTTTGGACAATGTCATTCACCTCAACCAACGCCTCCTGCTTTGCCTCCAATTCCTCTTTAGATACTTTAAGGTTATCTCTCATATTAATCAAAGAAGCTCCTAAAATATCTTGACCACTCAACATTGTGTAATCTGCACTAAACTCCTCTCTTCCAATTTGTTCAGCAAAATTTGCAGTTTGTTTTCTAGATTCTATAAGGCGATTTACCGATACACTCATTTCTCCTACTTCATCCTGCGAATCATTTTCAACATGTTCGGGAATCGCACCAATTCGTAAAGTGTCAATTGCTGCTTTTAGTTTTTTAATTGGACCAACAATAGATTTTTCCGTACTTCTAGAAATTAGTATTCCTAATACAATTAAAGCTACGATAAACACGTAAACCAGAATTTCCAATAACCTAAACGATTTTACTTTTGTATCCGCAATTTCCTGCACGGAGTTTTGCATATCATCTGAAAGCGATGCAATAGATCTTAATAATTGCTCAGTCCTTGGAGTAATATTTTCGTCTACAACAACTATCGTGCTGTAAAGTTCGTCTATACGCTCCATGCTAAGGTCAGTATTTACCACTTTTTCCATGGTCTGGAGTAATGCTCTAGAACTATCCATTACAGCCTTAAATCGAGCCTGCTCTTTATTATCATCAAGCTGAGCTGCCAAATCCATGATTTGCTTTTCTAATTCTGGAAATGTAGTATCTAGTTTCGCTAAAAAGAATTTACGATCATCTTCATGGATTTCTTGCACCCACTTCTTACAATGTTCTTTGGAGTTTGTTACGAAAAGTTCTAATTCAGCAACACTTCTTTGAGTTGGGTTCAGAACTTCTGTAACTTTCCGATCTAATTTCATACTAGTGCTTAGTACGTAGATCGTTATTATACCGTTAATCAATATAAGTCCCACAAGCAGGAAAAATCCCACCCTTATTTTTGTTCCGATCTTTTGTCTTGAAAAGAATTCCATTCTTATGTTAACGTAGCACCTACACAAACAAACATAATAAAAAAAATGCAAAAAAATCTAGGGTTATTGCAGGAATCATGATTTTTAGACGAAACGGTCTATAAATTAGGTTAAAGTTGAAACATTTATAAAATTGTATATCATAATAAACAAAAAAGCCACGTAGATGTTAAATCCACATGGCTTTTTTATATTAATTATGTTGAGTAAACTACTCAGCAGATTCTTTAGTGCAAGACTTCTTTGCTCCATCTTTAGAGCAAGCAGATTTCTCAGCGCAACATTTAGTTTTCGCTTTACACTTCTTCTTTTTCTTTTTCTTATCCTTCTTACCTCCTTCTTCCTTCTCAATAACTGGCTTAGTTGATACCGCAGCAACGCTTACAGTAGTAGTTCCAACAAAAGCAAACATTGCAATAACAAGTGCTAATTTTTTCATTTTCCTTGACTTTATAAATTAATTGATCCCTAAAGTATCTATTTTTCTAATGAAAAACAAATTTCAGGTTTATTTTACATATTAAACGAAACATGGACTTCTTTCATATATTCGAAGAACTCTTTTTCGTATTCATCATAATAATCCGCTAGAACACTAACAGCATTCACCATTTGAGTGCCTCTGTTTATCTTTACATCCATTTTTTCAAAAATAATTTTAAGGCCTTCCAGATTTCCATAGTGCAGCAGCCATCTCCCATTTTTCATTTTTGGAAATACATCTTTAATCTCATCTGGTAACACTTCCCAGTTGTTCTCTATCATCCTAAATCGACTTTCTACGTAAGAGTCTAAATCTACATCTACGAATTTGGACCAATGTACTGATAAATAATGATCATAGAACAAGTCCATTATTACGCCCGACCACCGTCCAAATTCTGGCTTTAATCGCTTTGCTCCTTCTTTTACAATAGGATGATTGTCCATAAAATGGTCAATTCTTCGATGCAACAAAATACCTTCTTGAATCTTTTTGGGATATTTCTCTATCGCAATCATACCTTTTACCGAGTCAGATATAAAGTTACCCACAGTAATCCCTTCATCTTCTCCGGATAAATATAAATGCGCTAGATAGTTCATAAGTTGTTTATTTTTAACTGATTAATGTAGAATATCTTTTAGTGCATTCTATCGCCTCGTAATTCAAGACTGTTCATAATCTCTGCTTCAGACTGCAACAATGATTCCAATCTTTCATTAACATATTCTTCGGGTGCGTAGCATTTGGCCAATTTAACAAACAATACGTAATGATTTGCTTCTGCTTTCATAAGTCGATAATAAAACTCTTTAAGATCGTCATCGGAGATATTTTCAGACAATAACCTAAAGCGTTCACAACTTCGTGCCTCAATCAACGCATTCTGAAGAAGTTTCTCTACCAGTTGTTCTTCTCTGCTCCCACCTTTTTTCAACGTTTTAGAGAGTTTTGCTACATACTCATCTTTGCGTTGTCTTCCTAGTTTCATTCCGCGTTTCTTCAGCTCATTTAACACCATCTCGAAGTGCGTCCATTCTTCTGTAACAATTGGAGTTAATCGTTCCACCAATTCTTCCTTATCTGGATAGCCCACAATCAAAGAAATACAACTGGAAGCTGCCTTTTGTTCGCAATACGCATGATCCACCAATATCTCTTCAATAGATTTCTCTGCAATATTAACCCAACGCGGGTCGGTTGAAAGCTTTAATCCAAGCATATGTACGTTTTAAATATTAATTAACCTAAATGAACCAACTATCTACTTCACGTCAAAAACAGCTTTTTTCAGTAAATCTCCTTCTGAATAATATAAAACCAAATTACCTTTCGCTTCAAAACTCAGCAATGAAACTGGCAACGGATTTGACTTTACGGTAAGTTTCTTCGTTCCGCGAGAATTGTATACCTGTGTTATACTACTATTCTCGATTATATAAATGTCCTTTATTGTATTGAATGGATACATTTGAATTCTTTCGACCTTACCTTGAATTGCTCCACTAAACACCTTTCCTCCTTCAACTTTGTGCACTGTAAAGTTATTTCCTGATATAGAAACCACTCTACCACCACGTTCCGAATTACCTGATATAAAGTATTTAGGATTCTTTGAGGTTAGCTCTACATACTTATTTACATTCCCTTCCATATCAACAGAAAGTACTTCACCTCTTGTTGTCAATAGTGTAATTTTCGTTCCTGAAAAAGAAGACCCTGGAGTTAAATCATAACCTGGTGCTAGTTCTTTTTTAAGCTTAACAGGAAAACCAGGATAAGTAGATCCATTTCTTCTTTTTAAATGAATGGTCCCATTAGACAATACTGAAAGCATGCAATCTTTTGTCCCAATTCTAAAATGTCTCAAAGGTGCAGTAAACTGTCCACCAACCTTCATAGGATTCCAACCATTTAACTCTTCTCCTTCTATATTATAAAGATGCACGTTACCTTCAGCGTCGTTCACGGCTATACGATAATCTCTTTTACCATTATAATCTAATACACTCATGTGTGTGGCTTTATAATTCAATTTCATTGGAAAGCCTTCTACATTTCTTCCTTTACGATCTATAAGATGAAGTTCAGAATTGGTACACAACATATATTGCAACTTTTGATTTCTGTAACGATCGACCTGAACTATGTCCGAAATAATGTTTTCATTTAACTTTTTACTCCAAATTTCAGCTCCAGAAAAAGCCACTAA
>JAHDFW010000153.1 GCA_020627945.1 Cytophagales bacterium | reverse complement strand
TGCTTTTCCTCATAAAGCATTAATAAAGCAGCAGCTTTATCAGACAGATCATTAAGCACTTTACGTTTTAGAGAAACTCTTTGAACTTGTTTACGACTAGGATTTTCCAAATATTGCGGCGTATCAAAATCGGTAACCAGTGTTCGAACTCCATCATGAAAAGATTGTACTGCCTTCTCAATTTGACCTTGAGCTAAAAATAATTCACCGAAATTATTCTGACTTTGCGAAAGCACTAATCCAATGTTATGCTGCTTTGCAACTGCTTTTCCTTTATTCAAGCAAACGGCGGCATTTTCAAAATCTCCCAAACGGGTATAAGCTAGCCCTAGATTATTCCATTCGTTACTTTGCTGATATGCATCTTCAAAATCTTCCCATAAGGGAATCACTTTTTCTCCATATGCAATCGCTTCTTTATATTGTCCCCTCTTCAGATAATTACTAGCAAGATTCGTATAAAGAGTAGCATGATCCCAACCAAGATAATATTGATCAAGAATCTCTTTTGCTTTTAAGAGGCTATCAATTGCTGCCTGATACTGGGTCAGGTCCCTATGGATATTCCCATATTCAAGATAACAGTTTAATATCCTTCTCTCATCCTTAAACCCCTTTGCTTTTGATAAAGCATAATCCAAATTACTTAAAGAGCGGTTGTACTCTCCCTTCAAAAAATATACTTTTGATAGTTCCCAATAACTGCTACTTACATTGCTACTGTCGATATTATCATAAATATCTCCCGCACTTTTAAAATGTACTTCCGCATTATTTAGATCTTCTTTCTTCTTGTAAAAAACACCAAGATTATGGTGGCTTTGTCCTTTATCAAAATGTGGTTGATCAAAAAGATCATTTCTTATCTCTAAGCCTTGCTTAGTATAAGCAATGGCCTTTTCATAGTCTTTTTTGACATAGTAGCGAATTCCGATTTTATGATAAAGTAAGGCTAAACTATCTTTTAATTCAGGGCAGGCTTGAACTTGATTACTCAAGTCCAACATCTTATCTATATCCCGACTAGCTATAACTTCACTAATAGACTGATCAAACTCACATTGGGCAGAAAGAAAATAAGTAGGTAGACAAAGTAAAAACAGTAAAAATTTAAGAGAACGAAACTGCATAGTTTAGTGTTTTATAAAACGACTGGTCCAAAAACCTTCCGCCTGACGAATTTGCAAAAAATACATTCCCGGAATAAGTTGTTCTACATCAATACTTTCAATTGCATCTACATTAAAGTATTCAATCTTTTTATTCTGGAGTATTCTACCAGAAACATCCATTACAAAAATGGATACATCCTGTAATTCAATCTGACTCTTAATAAATAATTCACCTTCCGTAGGATTAGGAAATAATTCAAAGCTATTTTCCGGATAGATAAAATTATCGACTACAGAAGTATGAAGATTAACACAACTGAGGTCCAGATTTAAAACATTTCCACCTCTAACATCAGTGCCTATTTCCTGAGGAAACTTTATTGCACAATCCAATACACAATCTTTAGATATTATATTATCCTCCGCCAAACAAAAAGTGTAAGCCGCCATTGCACTTACAGCAGGAGTAGACTGAGAGGTACCTGATATTTGCTCAATAGCTCCTCCTGGAACAAAGCTAGATACAGTATCCCCTATTGCCATAATATCAACCCAGTTAGACCCAAAATTTGAAAAGTCTGAACGTGCAATAATTCCTGACGAATCCACTAAGTAAGAACCCACTGTAATCACATTATCCAAGTCGAAACAAGCTGGGTACTGAAAATCCGCAACCCCTAATTCTAATTCATCATTCCCTGCAGAAGTAACAATTAAAACATTCAAGTTATCTGCTTCAGCAATTGCATTTGTGAGTATAGTACTTGGTTTTCCGTAAGCGCCCCAACTATCATTAATAATATTTGCCCCGGCTCGTACTGCGTAATAAGTTCCACAGCTTACATTATAGAGTGTAGAAGTCCCATGTTCGTCATGTGTTTTTACAGGTAGGATTCGAAAATCACAATTGGCCATCCCCGGATAATTATTAGCAATAATTCCTGCGACATGCGTCCCGTGTCGATGATCATCAGAAGGATTATTATTCCTGTGCACGAAGTTCCAACCTACATAATCATTATCGTAACAGGTACTATCCTTTCCCTCAACATCTACGCCTAGTTGATCCTGCCAGATGAATGGGGTCAAAGGAGCAGAAGGCGAAAAATCAATCCCGGTATCTAACACCGCAATGATAACGGCATCACTAGGTACCGCAGTAATATTTTGAGGCAAACTAATTAAGGAATCCGCAGGGTCAAAAATATTATCCTGGAGATCATTAAAATTTATCTTATTCAAATCTGCTCCATTGACTTCTGATTTTGCACTAGCCCCCATCACTCTTTCATTAATATCGAATGGCGCTCCTAACTGTCCTTCTCCATCTATTTGCCAAAGCTCTAGTTCATCACATACACAGGAATCTACACGTGCAAAACCTAAAGAGTCCCGAATATCATCTTTCCTGGATGGTGAAACTCCTTGATTAAATTCAACCACAATTTGATAAGGAACAATGGGCCAATAGGTAGAATCTACATCATAAGGAATATCATAGGCACTAAGTGAATCTCCTAAATAAGCTATTGGTTCTACTGGTGGTCGGTCTTCGTATAAATAAACGTCATCAATTATCCAGAATCGAATATTTCCATCGACCACAAATCGTATTTGTACATTGGCTTGACCATCAGCTACGGCAGAAATATCTATTTCCTGTACATCCCAAGGATTGGTTTCTTCATCCGCATCTAAGGCATTATTAACCTCTAAATCAAAAGGTTCCCAAGTGCCACCATCATCGTTAGAAACTTCCACTACAGCTTGAGTAGCGCCTGACTGCAAGCCATAATATTGATTGAACCGCAGGTAAACACCAGTACGTCCTACGCAATTAAAGATAGGTGAAGTCAAAGTTACCATTTGAGAAATATCCTCATTGACTTCAAGTGCTAAAACACCTAGAGTGTCCAAATTATCTCCATCTTCTGAAGGGGAAATAATAGCTGGTCTACTATCCCAGTCTATGGCACTCTCTGCTGTTCCATCAAAGTCAAAATCCCAATTATTTGGACCAGTGGAAGTTGAAGTCCATGGGAATAACATGCCATTGTCAAAAGGTGTGTGAGATATTAAATCCTGAGCTTGTAGATTAAAATTAAAAAATAACCAAGTAGCTGTTAAAAGTAAAATTTGCTTCATTTTGATTTTCGTTTTTATCGTTTCCTCACCTAGTAAAGGTTACTATTCAGCTCTTAGGATATTCTAAAAATAATGAACTTTATATAGGAACCTATTTAATTATTCATTTTTCTCAAACAATATGAGCTCGGAAACAAACTTTAGACAATAAGTAGTTCAACAGAATTATTTTAATATTCTTCTTTTAATACTTCCTATTCAATTATTGCGGAGCTATATAAATATAGCTCCGCAGATTAAATACAAACTTTGAGGTTATTAAAATAGGATAGAATTAAAAAGTAAGTAAATCAGCCATAGTAAAATTACCGGTTGGATTTAGAGAAGGCGTCCAGTTTCTATTTCTACTTAAAAAAGACATACCATCCATTTCCATTAGACCTATTAAAGTTTCACAGACTATAGTGCCTCCAACAAGTCCCAGGCCTTCTCCTGGTGAAGAAATATTTCCATCGTCTCTACCTATGCATTCGGCTTCAGCCAGGATGTAAAACCAAAGCGGAATACCATTTGACAAATCTATAGTTCCTATGTTGTTTCTAATATGGAGAAGGACCTTATCAATTTCAGCTTGTGTAACACCAACAAACGATGCTACTACTTCGCCAGAAGGCAATAGAAAACTTTGTCCTCTTAATAAATTCCTGGTGGCTAATGATTTTTCACCTTCTGTGATAAAAGGTAATTCCAGTAAATCACTTGGCAACTTAGTATCCAGTTTATCCGTCCTTTGAGCAGGTGCACCAGCATCAACATCAAATAGTGTCTCCCACTCTACGATTTGTTTATCATCAGAAATTGGAGAAAACCCAAAACCTAATGCTCTACCAAAAAGATCAAAATCCCTGTTTTGACTTTTCTGAACTTTAAGTTTCTGAGGTGCAAGCGAATGGCCAAACCGGTAGGCCGCAGCAGAAAACTCGATTGGAATAAATGCTTTCTTAGGCGTATAAAATTGTCTCCCCTGGCCTAATATTTTATTAACCAGAGGATTACCTACGATTAATGGTAAAAACTCATGAAGTATAATCCAGTGATAATGCCAGGTAACTAATTCTCTTGCTTCCTCATAGACTTCTTTTCTCAATGAACCACGCCTAAGATCATTATTGGATAAACTCTTTTCATTAATAATATGATCTACTACATGATTATGAAATCGTATAAAAGCTAATTGCAACTGAGAGATTATTCTGTTTTCATCGTTTCGCGGATCTCCAATAATTGCGGTACCAGTACTTGTTCTTACTAAATCATTTTCTCTATGATTATTAGCTTGCCCCCCATATGCAGATCCATCCTCGCCTGTCAATAAGTACATCCCATTTCTGTAGAGAAAATTACTTGCTTCTGGCCCAGCTCCATAGATACAATCCAGATCTAATGCTGGTGTTCTAAAATTTTGAATGGCATTAGGGTCATTGACTCGATCAAGTCCTGAGGTTGTATCCAGGGTGATATCATGATCAATGAACTGCCCCAGAAAAACAAAGCCCATGGGAATAGTATTCGTTGCATTTCTACCCCGACCTCCATCCATAGGACCGCCTTTTACTCCTAATGCGGTTAAGTCCTGTGGCTTATTATAATTTCCGTTTAGCTTTGAAAAAATCCTTCCAAATCTTCCTTCATGCTCGGTATCATTCTGGCACATGGCATAGATTCCATGTTGAAAGTACATTCCGTGATGTGACATAATTTTTGTTTTTTTAAATTTTATTAAATGAGTTTTCCGAATTATTCAAAGTACCTGCTCAAGTACATTGTGTACAAAAGCAGGCACTTCAAAAGTCAACAAGGGTTATTCGCGCTTAATCAGTTTTTCCTGGTGACAACCATTTATTTCATCGCCAATAAATAACAAATACATACCTGCAGAAACCTCTTTTAGATTAAGCCTCTGTTGAGTACTACCCGCCTGGATTATCCCTGATTTTAATTCACGTCCTAAAAGATCATAGACTCGATATGGGATACCAACATCCAGTCCTTCACCCAGACTTATCGTTACTTCAGAGAAAGTTGGATTAGGGAATACTTTTATACTAGTAGCTAACACCGGAGTATTAACATTAGTATCAAGAGAATCACAAAAGAGGATATTATCGATTCCGTAGTCATCAAATCCTTGAGAACTAGCTTGGGTAATTCTAAGTTCAATTGATCCAGTTACCGTCGAAACCCAAGGACTTGCACAAATGGTCTGCCAGGTATTGAAGATACCATTGGTTGAAACTACAGTATTCAGCAAGCTTGTTCCTTGATAAATTTCAACATCTAGCTGAGGCCCCGGGTCGTTAGAAATACTGGGGAAATAGTCAAAGCAAAAATCATAAGAGACACCGCTTATCACATTGATGTTTTGCGACCAAATCGTCGATCCATTGCTACCATCTACGACGAGATAATTACCACTACCGCCTGGTGCAAATATTTGCTGCCATAAACTATTATTACATTTTAAGCGGGCATCGGTAGTCACACAATACGAGGCCGCCTGACAACTACATAAACTCGACAGACCTGAGCTAAATCCGGTATCGCCCAATTCAAAATCCCAATTCTCGACTAAATTATTATCACATCCTCCACAAGGGATTGGATCGACCACTATTAGTGCACTAGCCTCACAACCTAAACTATCCGTAACCATCAAGGTGTAACTTGTCTGCGTAATAGCGGTAAGCGTGGGGTTAGCAATATTAGGATTACTCAGGCCAGTTGCAGGTGTCCAGTTATAAGTGACTTGGCCAATTGCTCCTGTAATAACCGGATTGAATTGTACTAAATCGTTTTCACAGACCATTAAAGTATCTGACAGACTCACCTCTAATTCACAGCAAGTACCAAACTGGATATTATCGATTCCATAGTCATCAAATCCAGCAGTACTACTTTGGCTTATTCGTAACTCGAAAGTCCCGGAAGTCGGCGCTACCCATCCATTCACACATATCTTTTGCCAAGCCCCTGTAGTCCCAGAAGTAGTTAACAGATTTACCCCTAATCCAACTGGATCAAAATCCACACTTAACTGTGGAGCAGGATCTCCCGATACATTCGGATAATAATCAAAGCAGAAATCATATACATGTCCTGCAACTACACTCACATTTTGTGACCAGATCGTCGATCCATTACTACCATCTATCACTAAGTAATTTCCAAAGCCCTGCGGAGCAACTACAGATTGCCAGAGGCTATTATTACACTTTAAGCGGGCATCGGTAGTCACACAATACGAGGCTGCCTGACAACTACATGTACTCGACAACCCTGAAGTAAATCCGGTATCGCCTAACTCAAAATCTCCATTTATGATCTGATCGTTACAAGGGCATATTAAAGGATTTATCACAACGGTATCCTTAGCTTCGCATCCCAAGCTATCCATAGCCGTCAATACATAGGTAGCCGTATTTGTCACGGTCAGCATTGGATTTGCAATATTTGGATTACTCAACCCAATAGTTGGCATCCAACTATAAGTAATGGAACCTGTTCCTCCACTGATGATTGGGTTAAACTGTATCGTGTCATTTTCACAGACCGCTATAGTGTCTGGTAAATCAACCTCCAGATCACAGCAAGTACCAAACTGGATATTATCGATTCCATAGTCATCAAATCCAGCAGTACTACTTTGGCTTATTCGTAACTCGAAAGTCCCGGAAGTCGGCGCTACCCATCCATTCACACATATCTTTTGCCAAGCCCCTGTAGTCCCAGAAGTAGTTAACAGGTTTATCCCTAATCCAACTGGATCAAAATCCACACTTAACTGCGGAGCAGGATCTCCCGATACATTTGGATAATAGTCAAAGCAGAAATCATATACATGTCCTGCAACTACACTCACATTCTGTGACCAGATCGTCGATCCATTACTACCATCTACCACTAAGTAATTTCCAAAGCCCTGCGGAGCAATTACCGATTGCCAAAGGCTATTATTACACTTTAATCGTGCATCGGTGGTTACGCAATACGATGCTGCCTGACAACTACATGCACTCGACAACCCTGAAGTAAATCCGGTGTCCCCCAACTCAAAATCTCCATTTATAACCTGATCATTACATGGACATACTAATGGGCTTACTACAACCGTATCTTTAGCTTCACATCCCAAACTATCCATAGCCGTCAAAATATAGGTAGCCGTATTGGTCACGGTCAGCATTGGATTTGCAATATTTGGATTATTTAACCCAGTCGTTGGGGACCAACTATAAGAGATCTGGCCGACTCCTCCACTTATGACAGGATTAAATTGTATCGTATCATTTTCACAGACTGCCATCGTATCTGGCAGATCAACTTCCAGGTCACAACAAGTACCAAACTGAATATTATCAATTCCATAATCATCAAAGCCAGCTGCACTACTTTGGCTAATACGAAGCTCTATCGTTCCCGTGATCGGAGCGGACCATCCATTTGTACATATTTTTTGCCAACTGTCCGAAGTCCCTGTCGTCGTAATAATATTTGTACTTACTCCGTTTACTACAACATCTATCATCAGCTGCGGAGACGGATCACCTGAAACATTCGGATAATAATCAAAGCAAAAGTCATATAAAGAACCGCATATCACATTTACATTTTGTGACCAAATCGTCGATCCATTACTCCCATCTACCACTAAGTAATTTCCAAAGCCCTGCGGAGCAACTACAGATTGCCAGAGACTATTATTACACTTTAAGCGGGCATCGGTAGTCACACAATACGATGCTGCCTGACAACTACATGCACTCGATAACCCTGAAGTAAATCCGGTATCGCCTAACTCAAAGTCTCCATTTAGAACCTGATCATTACATGGACATACTAATGGATTCACAGTTACGGAAGCCGTAGCGGAACACCCCAAACTATCCGTAGCAGTCACTGTATAAGTTTGGATAAGGGTACTGGTCAAGCTTGGGTTTGCAATATTTGGATTACTTAAGCCAGTTGACGGTGACCAGTTGTAAGACACTGATCCTATTGCTCCTGAAATGATCGGGTTTAATTGAACCATATCATTTTCGCAGACGGTTATTGTATCTACCATACTTATCTCCAGATCACAACAAGTTGTAAACTGAACGTTGTCTATTCCATAATCATCAAAAGCAGCCGTTCCCGTTTGTTGAATCTCAATTACAACTGCGCCAGTTAGATTGGCTGTCCAATCTACACAATGAGTCGTCCAAGTAGCAGCCGTTCCGGTAATATTATTCAACACTACATTACCATTGACAAATAATGCTAATGGTGGAAAAACTGTCGAACCAGAAATATTTGGATAATGATCAAACGAGAAGGTATAATTTTGACCATTGACCACATTAACGACCTGCGACCAGATTGGCCCAATCGATCCATCGACGACCAGATAATTATCCGAACCTGGAGAAAAGACAGTATTCCATAAAGCATTATTACACTTTAATCGAGCATCAGTTGTAACACAGTAAGTTCCTGCAGCACAAGAACAGTTAGAGGCTAACCCAGAACTAAAGCCTGTATCACCTGCTGCAAAATCCCCGTTCACTACTAAATCTAATGTATTCAGGGGGCAAGAATTATCACAATTACCTGGAGGTGTAACTGGTGAGTCTATTGAAATACAACTTACATCGGTGCAGGTGGTACCATTAACAGTATTCGTAGTAGTCAAACATACATTATAAATCGGCTGATTACTTGTATAAGTATGACTTGGACTCATTAGCGTAGACGAATTACCATCCCCAAAGTCCCAAGCGTAGCTTAGCGATCCGTTACCTGTACTGCAGGTCCCATCAAAATTATAAGTACTTCCTCCCTGGTAAACAGGATTAAAGCATGCTGTAGTCAAACAAGGATCTTCACTAATCGGACAATCCAATACTATCTCAGATCGACAATGCTCGTACTCTATTCCATTAGGATCTGTAGCTATAAAAACGACATCAAAAAAATGCGGTATCGCAGTCCGGTTAGCTAAACAGACTTTAAACTGTTGTGAATACAAGCCCGGCTGTAAAAAAGTCGTATTCGGTAATATTGTCGCACTAGTATTTGTCTGACTCGGAACTGTCCAACTTCCAAAAGGCATTAAACTTCCAATTTCGCAGTCTACAAAATTGTCTAATTCAATAGAAGTAATAAGGTTGGAAACACTCATATTATCTATGGTAATGAACCAACAACAATCATCAATACTGGAGTTATTATCGTATTGATAAGAGACCAATGGGTCCGAACAAATATTTTGTGCAAGCACTCCGATTGAGCTTAAACAAAAGCAACAATAGAGCATCCATGTTTTTAAAATTTTAATCTTTGTTTTCATTTTTTATCATTTGAATTAAGAATATGCTTACTCTTTTAAGTCAAAGACCTGGCTTTTCGGCAACCGCCAATATTTTTTTATTTTTTCAAGCATAAAGAGAAATGCGCCATAGTTTTTTTTGAATATTGACAGCAGCACGATCATGTAATCCCATTGGGCCGACGCTCGATGCGCCAGCCTTCGGGGCTTGTGTTTATTTGCTTGTACCTACGATCATTAGAATCCATTACTTTCCCTACGATATGAAAGTTTGTACCGCTTTTAGCGCAGGTTATTACTGCTTGATTAAATTGAGTAGCATTTTCAAAGCTTGGTAGTGTATGGCAACTTTGATATGTGAGATTTATCATTTGGTATTTTGAGTTTTGAGGTATAATTCATTAGCATTAATCAACTTCCGTTTTAAGTCCGTAGGAAGCGTTTCTACATAGACTACATTTTTAGGGTTTTCAGCATCAACCATCAGCCAATGATGCTTGACATTTTTAGAAGGATCAACTATCCGTTTTTCACAAGTATATAGTTGACTATAGAGTTCATATCCCAGCTTTAGCTTGACCAAAGGACGTCCACCGATACGAGTACTCGTACCTGTTTCAGACAATAGCTGGCCTTCAATAAAAACTCCATTTTCAATTGCGACAATCATTCTTCGCAAAGCTTTTATAGCTGGATACATCAGTACAATGCCTAAGAGTGGCAATGCTAGCACCAGTAGTGTAATCGGTTTTTCATCAAAAGTATTGGGTGCATTGTACCCGAGTACAACCAATAAAAACAAGCCTATCACGAAAACATAAAAGCCAATTTTAGCACCAGGAACATTCATGAATAGTCTATACTTTTGTATTAAACTTAGAGGTTGATTAAATGGCATAAATCGATTATTTTCTTTGGTTTCAACATTACAAAGGCTAATGACCTCAGGTCAATTCAAAGATGGATTAAGGCTTATTAAAACTCCCTGATTACATCTATTCTAAACTTTTAAACCTTCTTTTTTCGGTTCTCGAACAGTCTTTGAGTATTGGGTATTCTCTTTAGCTATTTATCGAGTAAGGGCAATGAATCTTACCCTTCGATGTGCTTTTCTTTTACAAGTT
>JAHDFW010000006.1 GCA_020627945.1 Cytophagales bacterium | reverse complement strand
GAAGTAAGTTTTAAGATGGATGAAGTAGTTACAATCAAAGGAGTCTTTTGGCTCAACGCAGATAATATTTATCATTGCAGTTATGTAATGAATTATGCAGAGGTTTATAAGGAGTAATCCTTTTAAATGAGTTACTCCTAGTCTACCAAATTGGTCAAGTGTTTGACCAATTACCAATTATTTCTGCACGACAGGTTTTGATGGCTCAGGTGCAGTTTTAAAACAAAGCTTAATTTGTGCCTCAAGATCAGCTAAATGATTTTTTACCGCACGATTCTTCTTATACTTCTTTTTTCCTTTTTCAGCCATCTTCTTCAAAGTTAATAATTCACCTCGAGCGGCTGCACCCACTTCATCAGGGTTCATGAAAGATTGATTCATTAGTTTTATTAAGTATTTCACGTGCTCCCTCTGTAAGTTTCTACGATATGGATCAATGTTAGCTTTTTCTTCAACTTCGGCCCAGATTCCTTTTCTAAGATCTTTAAGCATTTCATGTAACGTATAAGCATTATCAGGATTCAATGCTTCATTGTCTACCATTCTCATTAACCGTTCTTTTACCAGTAAGTTACTTAAGATTTTACTCTGCATGGTTTTAATTCTATCGGTAGAACCATTTGGTTTGATATTGTCTATAATAGATCTTGGTAAAAGCCATACAGGTGTTTCAAATACATGTTCATTTAAAAACTTAATAGACTTTATTTGTTCATCTCTGGCGATATGAGCGTAAATAACTCCTTTTTGATCTGAAGTAAGTGGTGTTTCGTATACCCCTCCAACATTCACTACTACATGATTTGCAAATCGACTCCAGCATCCAATTAATTCACCATACAACTCGTTAAGATCTTCATAACCTTCACCTGGAGTACTGGTCCATTCCTTAAGGTTTTTAGCCACGATTTTTAAGTTAGATAGGGCATAGGTGCTTGCTTTGATCGGATCATCTCCAACTGATTCTGTTTGAGAAGCAGGGTCAAAAGGTCGCCAAAGTTGCTGCCCGAATAAATACATAGGGTCGCCTTTTTTATCGGTGATCCATTTATTCAAAGTCTCCTTTTCAGAATTAGCATTAGTAGCTTCTGGGATAAAACGATATCCCCAGTTGATAGCATACAGGTCGTAGGGGCCTAACATCCTAACCCAACGAACACCTTCATCTCCTGGTTGAGCAACATAGTTGTAGCGTGTATAATCCATGATTGTTGTTGCTAGTCCCCATTTTTGAGTAAACGAAGCAGAACGTAGTGAGTCGGTTGGATAGGCATAACTTGCTTTCATATTGTGAGGTAAGCCTAGAGCATGTCCTACTTCATGTGAAATTACACGACGCATCATTTCTCCAATCTCTTCTTCTGGTGTGTCTAGAGTGCGGGCACTTGGGTTGGCTGCACCTGTTTCAATCATATATCTATTGCGGTAGGAGCGTAAGTGATTGTGAAACCAAACAATGTCACTTTCAATTATTTCTCCTGACCTAGGATCAATTACACTTGGTCCCAACGCATTTCGTGTCGTGGTTGCAACATATCGCACCGTTGAATAACGAGCATCTTCTGGACTCCAATCAGGGTCTTCTTCTTTAGTAGGAGGTATTTTTGCAACAATAGCATTCTTAAACCCAGCCGTCTCGAACGCTGCTTGCCAATCTTCTATTCCTTGCTTGAAATACGGAATCCATTTGGTTGGAGTTGCTGGATCAAGATAATATACAATAGGTTTTATAGGTTCAACTAACTCTCCACGCTTATATGCCTCAATGTCTTTTGGGATAAGGTTCCAACGTCGGATATACGTTTTTTTGTCAGCTTTTAATGCGTCTGAACCATAGTCAATTTGACTAATCGTAAACCAACCTACCCGTTTATCAAACAATCGAGGTTGCATCGGTTTTTCAGGTAACAGATACATAGACTGCGCTATTTCCATAGAAATGGTGCCGCTTTTTACGTTAGAAGGAGGTTTGCCCGCTGAGTAGGTCATATCATGACGTACTTCAATGTTGGTCGGGTAACTTGCAATTCTGTTAATAAAACATCTTGAAGCATCTAGGGATCGAACTTGATAATCTGTGCGCATCTGACTTGAAAGTCCACCAAAAGTTTGGATGTCTGTTAAGAATAATGAATTAACTTCGATTAGGGCTGAAGTAGAATCATCGTTATAGGTAGTAATATCTAAAGCGGCAATTATTGGGTGATAATTGTTGTTCTCAACGGATTCAAAAATAGGTAAACTGTCTTCCGCAATGCTTCCAAATGAAATAGAACGAAGAATAATTTTATCATCCTTTCTTATCCAACGGATTACCTGCTCATTCATTTTTGACCCAGCATTTACATACCCTCCACCAATTCCGTTAGCAATTTTAGAGATTCGAGTAACCCAAAGCATATCTTTTTCGAGCATTGAGAACGGGATCTCGTAGTAGTACTTATCCTTAACCTTGTGAACCGAAAAAAGCCCTTCATCTGAAATGGCATCTTTGGTTATAATGTCAGCATACTTTTTTTTCTTAGGTTCTTCATTTTCTTCTTTTGCAGTCACCGAAAACGAAAAAATTAGCAAAGATAGTAAGGAGAGGAAGAGGGTTTTAATGGAAGGCATGTTGTTGTTATTAAGCATTATGTCCAATATAGGTTAAGTGACTCCTAAGATATTAATTTTGGCGCAAAGCATTAATAAAAAACTATATATAGTTGGATAAATAACCTTGCTGGATAAAACGGAAGTTTAATTCAACGTTATGAGAAGTACTTTGATCTAAGAAATTTCGTTGCCTATGGATTAGTTTGTAATTTGGACTTTAATAATAAGATAACGAGGCTTGTTGAATAAGTATTGGTTTTGGAAAAAGTGAATTGTATTTTGTTAGTGGATGATGATGAGGGAATCAATTATATTCATAAAAGGGTTTTAAGCAGATTAGAAGTAGCTAATCATATTCAGGTATGTGTGGATGGTCAGGATGCACTGGAATATATCTGCCGAACAGATAAATATCATGGAGATGAAGATCAATTTCCTTCTCCTGATTTAATTTTTCTTGATATCAACATGCCAAGGATGAATGGGGTTGAATTCTTGGAAGCATTTCATAAACTTCCTGTGCAACAAAAAACAAGCAGGGTTGTGGTAATGGTAACAACCGCATTACTTGAGGAAAAACAGAAAACTGTAGAATCTTATTCAGAAGTTACTGCATTTTTGAGTAAGCCTTTTATAGAGGAACATTTAATGGAAGTTATAGAAACTCACACGGCCGAGGAATAACTTTAGGATTTTCTTAACTCATGCAACGTGATTTCTGGAGGCATTCCAACTCGTCCTGGAAAGATCAGAAATCCCATTCCACGATTCACATATAAATGTTGATTACCTTGCTTGTAAAGTCCCGCAAATCGTTTGTAAAATAATTTTGCTGCACTAATTTCAAATAACCCTGGAATTCTTACGCCCATTTGACCTCCATGTGTATGTCCTGCAAGAGTAAGGTCAACATCTTCTTTTTCAAGAATATGATGATCCCAGTGCGTAGGGTCATGGCTCAATAAGATTTTGAACGGGACATCTTCCATTCCTTCTATAGATTTTTTATAATCGCCTTTAGTAGGGAACCATCCTTCTTTGGAATAGCCCCAGTTTTCAACGCCTACTAATCCTATTTTATCCCCATCCTTTTCGAGAATTTTATGTTCATTCAGCAATATGTTGAATCCCATTTTTCGATTAATTTCAGCAACACCATTACTGTTTTTAATTTTTTCTTCATCAGTAACGGCTTCTCCCCAGCCATAATCGTGATTCCCTAATACCGAGAATTTGCCAAGTTTTGCTTTAAGCCCTTGAAATATTGCAACCCAAGGTTCAGCTTCTGCTGGATCTGCATTTACCAAATCACCAGTAAAAACGATATAATCAGGATTCAATTCGTTAATCATCTCAACCGCTTCTTTCATCGGTTCGAAGTTTTTATTAAAGCTCCCCAAATGTAAATCCGAAATTTGAACAATTCTTAACCCATCGAATGCATTTGGAAGGTTATCAAAAGAAAGTTGATTAGTTAAGATGCGCCACCCAAATCTTCCTTTGGTTGTTCCCCACAAAAATGAACCTAGCATAAAACCTCCAATTCCTAATGCTGTTTTGTTAAGGAATGTTCTTCGACTCATCGATCCTGCATTCAATTCTTGAGTTTTCGAAGTTTTAACTTTCCACAAGGTGCTTCTGATCAGAAGAACTAGATCCGCAATGAGTTGGAAAATACAAATTGAAAGTAACGTGACTGATAAAGTTATGGAACCTGAAACAGCATAATCTAACAGGAATTGGTTGTCTCGGAAGTCATCGCGATTTACACCTATATAGACCGTTGTAAGATAAACGAAACTTGTGACCACCAAATAGGATATTCTGACAATCCATTTCCAACGATTGCTAAGTTGTTTTGTAACCAAATGTACACTTCGGTAAGAGTATAGGATCAAAAATCCTGTAGCAAATAATATTAAATAATAGGCGATCACGGTGATTTATCAATATGTAGTAAAAGTAATGAATTCTATCAATCCCACATATTGGTTATTAACGTTTTTATGGAGTTGCTTCGTTACTCAGTAAATTTATGTCAGAATTACTCGAGATATCTAAAGTGTGATCTCCGCATAGGAATTGAAGCGTTGTAATCCAGAATACCTTGGGAGTTTCATAACTATATGATGAAATCCATTTGAATTTCCCATACTATTCAATAAGTTTATGGCGTCATTTGTTAATGTATATTTTTGTGCTTAATTAGATGGCATATAATCTAAGTGCTTAGTTAGTATAAAGTTAGTTGAAAACTGTTCTTTATAATAAGCCTAGAGAAAACACTAGTTTAAACGTTATGAAAAAAATCTTCCCTGCGATTTTTGTAGTTCTGCTATTGGTATTATCTGCGGAACAAGGATTTGGCCAAGACCAAAAATCATCATTTGACTTTAGATCTAAGAAAGTTGAGAATAGTATAATTGAGGCTCGCTTTCAATTAACTAATGAAATTGACCTAAAATTGGTTAAACCTGAAATCCTGAAACTTTACAAAGTAGTATCTTTCAATGAGTTGAAAAAGGAGCATAATTATTACCAGCTAAGGTATTATTCGGTAACGGATCTTGAAGAAGTAAGGAAGCTTTTTAAGTCGTTTAATACGGATTTTGAATTAAAGTTCATTTCGGTAAAGAACAAATCATACTACAAAAATTAATAATCTATTATCATGAAAAAGTTAATTCCGATCGTATTTTTAATAGGTTATTCATTTAGTGCACATTCGCAATATTGTGTTTCTGGAGGACCTAGTTCTACTTTTGATTCAGATGTTGGAGCCTTTTCCTTGAATGGAGAAACCACCAATATTAATGTCGGTGTAAGTTGTCCAGGAACTTCTGGACTTGAAGATTTAACGGGAAGTCAGTCGGCTGATTTAAAAGCAGATAGTACCTATACGTTGAATATTGAGTTTTCTTCATGTGCTTCTTCATTCACTAATACAGCACAGGTGTGGATCGATTTTGATGATGATAATGTTTTTGAGCAAAGTGAAGTAATTGGGACTTGGTCAGGGACTGCACCTTCTACGGCAAGTGTTCAGGCGTTTTCATTTACTGTTCCAACTTGGGTTTGTGATGGGAACAAGAGAATGAGAATTTCACAACAAGAAAATGGGACCCTTCCTTTGGATCCTTGTGCCTCGTTTACCTATGGTTCTATGACAGATGTAACTCTTGCGGTATCAGGAGGAACATGTCAAGTAGCAGGATGTACAGATTCTACAGCGATTAACTACAATCCATTAGCAGTAACAGATGATGGTTTTTGTGTTCCAATAGAAGGTGTGAATTGCGATACTCCTAGTGTCATCACTTCACTACCATTTATGGAAACAGGGGTTAACACATTGTACTATGGAAGTAATTATTCTTCTTCTGATGCATGTGGAAGCAACTACATGAATGGAAATGACTTTATATACGAGTATACTGCTACAACTGATGAGTGTATAAGTGTATCATTAACCTCGACCAGTTTCGATGCAGGGGTATTCATCTTAGATGGCTGTCCTGATGGAAGTGGTACCAATTGTATTGAAGATGCTACTGGAAATAATGCATCTCTTAATGCAGTAGTTAGTCCTGGGACCTATTATATAGTGGTTTCTTCCGATCCATCATTCGGCGGAGCTCAATCTATTGTTTTTGATATAGATATTTCAAGTACTACCGCAGGGGCTGTAGGAAGTTCTTGTTCAAATCCACATGTTATTACAGGGTCTTATTCTGAATCTGGAATGACAACTTCATGTTTTGGAAACGATTATAACTCCTCTATGGGATGCGGTAGCTTTTATATGGATGGCGAAGATTATGTTTTTGAGTATACTCCATCTAATGATACTTGTGTTTCTATTAATATTACTAACGCAGATTTTTCAACGGGCGTATTTTTATTGGACGACTGTCCAGATGCCGCAGGTGTTAATTGTATAGCTCAATCTACAGGGTCTTCTTCACTTCAGATTTATAAAAAGACTTTAATGGCGGGTACCACGTATTACATTGTGGTTTCAACTGATGGTTTTCCAAGTTCAACTTCTTTCGATTTTGATTTAGAAGAAGGACCATGCCCGGTGCCTGGGATTCAAGATTGTGCAGGAGCACAACCTTTATGTTTAGGAATTTATACACAAGATCAATCTTTTGAAGGCGAAGGTGAAATTTTATATGAGTTCAGTACTACCAATACTTGTTTTGGACAAGCTAGTGGAGGACCTCCTGGAGAGGTAGAAGTTAACAGTGCTTGGTATACTTTTACCGTGCCGGGTAACGGAGATCTTAATTTTACATTGACTCCAAATGATCCTACCAATGATTATGATTGGGCAGTGTTTGATATTACAGGACCAGATCATTCTTGTGAGACTTTACATGAGGATGGAGCTGTAAGTTGTAACTGGTCAGGAAGCTCAGGACCTACTGGACCTAATGGACAAACAGGAGATCAAAATGAAGATCCATTTCCTGTGGTAGAAGGAAACACCTATGCAGTGGTAATTACTAATTATAGTAATGATCAAGATGGTTATCAGTTAGATTTTACGGCTTCAACAGCGGATGTATATGCGTCTGATTTAAATACGCAAGATCAGAATATATGTAAAGGCGAGGTGGCTAATTTAAGTGCATTGTATACGGGGCCTTCGTTTGGAGAAACTAGTTATACTTGGTCCCCCGCTTCGTTGGTTGAAAATGCTGATACCTCAAATACAGTAACCAAAGTATTTGATGAGGATAGCGTGATTTTCTATGTCGACTTGAAGTTAGGAGAAGAGTGTGAGGCAAGAGATTCTGTTATTGTACATGTGAGAGATGGTGCTCCGGATTTTGTGGTGAGTTATGATAGCGTAGAATGTCCTGTGATTGTGACCATAGAGAATTTTACTAGTTCTGACGCAGTAATTCAAACTTGGGATTTTGCTGATGGTCAATCATTTGTTGGAGCTGATCCAATGGAACATGAGTATGTAGTGTCAGGTGAGTACGATTTGACCTTGACTACTGAAACAATTAACGGATGTTTAGATACGGCAGTTCAAAAAGTAATCGTTCCGAACATGGCGATTCCTAATATTTTAACTCCAAATGGTGATGGGATTAATGATTATCTCATTATTAACTGTTTGGAAGAAGGATGGGATCTTACTGTTTATAATAGATGGGGTAAAAAGGTCGCTCAAATCTTCAACTATGATAATACATGGGATGGAGATAACCTTGTAGATGGAAAGTATTATTGCACATTATCATCTCGTCAAAATCAAGAGTTGGTAAGTTTTAAAGCTTGGTTTTTAATATCCCGTTAACCCCCTAATAAGTAAAGTTGTGAAGATTATATCAAATTTCAGATCTTACAGAATAGCAACGGTTGCTACTGTAATATTAGGTTGTTCGTTCTTTTTTAGTGCCTGTAAGAATGCTGGTTACTTTACTAAAAAGGGCAACGAATCTTTTAATAATGGCAATTACGAAGAAGCGATTGCTAATTATCAAAATGCGGTTGAAAAAGGCGATACTTCGGCTGATTTGCAATACCAGATTGGAGAATCCTATCGAATGTCCAATAGAATGCAGGATGCGACTCCTTTCTACGAAAAAGCCGTGGATCAAGGAAGTAGTAAAGTTAAGGCCCCTCTTTATTATGGTTTATCATTGAAGAGTGTTGGTAAGTATGATGAAGCTGTAGAAGTTTTAAATAAATATCAGAAAGAAGTTAAGAATCGCAATCTTCAAAAACGTGCTAAATATGAAGCTAAGAAGATTTCAAAAATTGAAAAACTTCCATTTACAAAATGGTCTTACACCTTAAAGAATGCAACGTATCTAAATAGTCCAGCAGAGGATTATTCTCCTGTACAAATGGGTGATGAACTTGTTTTTGCATCTTCTCGTGGTGAGGGAGAAGTTTACGGTGGATCAGGTTATGGTTTCTCTAATTTATATAAAGCTGGTTCAGGAGGAGTTTCTGCTTTAGAGGAGAACGGTATGATTAATACTCCAAATAAACATGAAGCAAGCGCAACATTTTCTCCCGATGGAAAAATTATGGTTTTTGCCCGAAGTAATTCTGGTGATAAAAAAGAGGATTCGCAAGATGTAGATTTATATGTTTCTACTAAACAAAGTGATGGAAATTGGAGTGAACCTACTTCATTGGAGATCAATGAACCTATGAAATGGGATGGATGTCCACTTTTTTCTAGAGATGGTAAGTATTTGTATTTCGTTTCGGATCGTAAAGGAGGACGTGGAGGTCTTGATTTGTGGAGAGCATCGCATAAAAATGGACAATTTGCTTCTCCTAAAAATATGGGAAAAACATACAATACGTTCGGAAATGAAATGTTCCCTTTTATTCATGAAAATGGGTCTTTCTATTTTGCTTCTGATGGTCATGTAGGTTATGGAGGAATGGATTTGTTTAAAGTGATTGCCGAAGACGGTAAATTAACGGGTAAACCTGTGAATCTAGGTAAAACGATAAACACTGTATATGATGATTTTGGAATTGTTTACACGGATAAATTGAATGGTTTTTTATGTTCTAATCGCAAAGGAGGTCAAGGAAGTGACGATATCTATAGTTTTAAAGAACAGATCATCCCATTCTACTTTTTGGATTTAGAAGTAAAAAGTAGTACATCTAATTTGGATCATGCAGGAATTACACTTATTGAGGATGGGAAGGAAGTTGAAAATAACTTCTCCGACGAAAAAGGACATTATCGACACCAGTTACACAAAGACGGAATTTATAAAATTAAAGTAGCCAAGGATTCATTTTTTACTTCAGTGTTAACTTTTACGCTGGATATGGCAGAGATCGAAAAGAATCAGAAAAATAAGGACGGTGATTATGTTATAAAAGAACTTGTTGCCCTTAAAAAGTTTGGTGACAAAGACAGTTATGATGTAAAAGAATTAGGGTACGATATAAACGATATTCTATTCGATGTTGGACAGTTTGGTATCCGAGCAGATGCAGCTAAAGAGTTAAATAAATTGATCGAATTTCTACAAGATAATCCTGGGATTTCAATTGAGTTAGGTTCACATACTGATAGTCGTGATAGTGAGGCGAATAACTTTATGCTTTCAACAAAACGAGCAGAGAGTACGGTGTCTTATTTGGTAGAAAATGGCAATATTATCAAAGATAGAATTGTAGCTAAAGGATATGGAGAATCTAATCTTCTGAATAGATGTAAAGATGGAATTAACTGTAGTGAAGAAGAGCATCAGGCGAATCGTAGAACCGAAATTAAGATTCTTGGAGTTCAAAATGTAAATGATGAGAAGTTTGAAGAGTACAAAAGAGAGCAGGAGAAAGCAAGAATAAGGGCAGAGGAAGAAGCACGTCATGAACAAATGGATGAAGAGTACCTCATGATAGAGGAACTGAAAAGAGATATTGCGATTTTCGAAAAATTGAAAATCAGTAAAGATGATAATCCTACGGCTTATCAGGAGTACCTGAATAAAAAGGAAAGATTAGCAAAAATTGAGAAGCATTTCCACGAGTTGGAAGATGAGGAGAAGCAGTTGGAAAAGGCCAAGGAGAAAGAGCTTGAAGAGAAGGAGAAAAAATATCAAGAGATGGAGGAGAAGTACAAAGAGATGGAGAGAAAGCTTAAGGAATTAGAAGAGAAAAATAAGAGTAATGGAGGTGAGTAATAAACAGACTCATTATTAAATTATCCAAAATATTGAAATTCGTATGACAACTTTAAAAAAATACTTACTTCCAATCAGCATTATTCTTGTAGGGTTAAGTTTTTCTGCAAATGCTCAACAGGATGCGCAGTTCTCTCACTACGCTTTTAATGGAATGTATCTGAATCCAGCATACGCAGGAATTCAAAAAGCACCTGTAATTAGAGGTATCTACCGTAATCAATGGTTGGGATATACTAGTGATTTTGACGATGGTACAGCGGGTAATACAAATTTGCTGAGCGCAGATTTACCATTACTCCCAATCAATGGAGGGATAGGGTTAAACTTGATCAATGATATTCAACCGAGCCTTAGAACTACCACTGTGAATTTATCTCTTTCGAAACATATTGTAGTAGGAAAGGGGAGACTAAGCCTTGGAGTTCAAGGATCTTTTTCTAATGTTCTGATAGGTAGAAAAGATATCGAGTGGAGACCTTCGGATGGTGTCCAGTCTATTCCAATTGATTATGCTATTCCGGATCAAAACAGGTGGGTAGAAAACCTTATCGATATGGGAGCTGGATTATGGTATGAGCATGACAAATTTTATGTTGGTGTAAGTATGAATAAATTGCTGGAGGATGAATTTAGCTATGGAGGTCAAAGTTCTTGGGCTCAAAATAATGTAGATCACGGTACGCAACGTCATATGTATATCACCGCAGGATATCGCATTGAGCTTGACCGTGATATGGTATTAACACCTACAGCATTATTTAAGACAGATTTTGCCTATTCAACTCGCTACACACACTCATTTGAAATTGGTGGTAGAATTGATCTTGAAGAAAAGCACTGGGGAGGTCTAAACTTCAGACAAGGAGGAGCGTTTGGTCTTTTAGTTGGAACTTCCTTTATGGATGATAATCAACTTAAGGTTGGGTATGCTTTGGATGCAGTGGTAGCAGGTACACGTGCAAAAGCAGGTACCAGTCACGAGATTATGATTGCTTATTATTTACCAGAAATCACTAAGCAAAAGCCTCCGATAAGAACACCTAGATATAAGCAGTATTAATACTTAGCACTCTTCCCATTTGGATTAGAATTCTTAATAAATTCTCTTAAATGGTCATTTGCTGATTTTAAATCTTCGCTTCTCAAATACATCATGTGTCCGCTTCGATAACCTTTAAAATCCATACGATCTTTCATTTGTCCACTTGGATCGATTTGCCACATAGTATACTTAGAGTTGAAATAGGTTGTTGCCCCATCGTAATATCCAGTTTGGAAAAGTATGTTTAAGTAAGGGTTTTGAGCCATAGCTTTTCTTAGGTTGTCTCTTACATTGTTGTTTTGTCTGTCCCATGGATAAACACTGCCAAACATGTTATATTTAATGTCCGTTTTGAATTTTAGATGTTCTCTAATGTAGTAGTTTATAGCAGGAGTAAAAGAGTGAAGCCACGAAGTTAGTTCTGGGTTGAAATCCGGAGATTCGCCTGCTTTCATTTTATCAATTCCCAAATATCTTGAATCAAGTCTACCAATGGTATTAGCCGATTTGTCTTTCAAAAGAGATTTCCAAAAGTAGTTAGTTGGTATTCTTAAGTTGTGATCAAGAATATCTTGTGCATCAACTCCCGAATAGTATGAAACTGATTTTGCGAGCTCGTTTTTTTCCGCTTCCGTTAATGAACTTCCCTTTGCTAATGCAGGCATATATTTGTCTATTGCAAATTTTTCCGCTTCGGGTAATATCTCGAGCAAATCCTTAGATTGTAATTTAGGATCAAGAACCTTATGATACCAAGCTGCTGCGGTAAAGTAAGGAAGGTTTAGTGAAGAGGAGATTGGTGCATCTGATTCAAATACTTTATAATCAGCGGGTGATACTAAAATTACACCGTTTAAATACATCCATTGTTTTGCCTGTAATTCTAAAGCTAAACCAGAGACTCTTGTTCCTCCATAACTTTCACCAATCAAATATTTAGGAGATAACCATCGTTCATTTCTGGTTACAAAAGTATTTAACCAATCCGCCAAATACTTGATATCGGCGTTGATTCCGAAGAATTTTTTCTTATCAGGATATTTACCTTCTTTGTTAGGTATCATTCTAGAATATCCTGTATTCACTGGGTTTACGAAAACGATGTCCGCAACATCTAAAACGGAGTAAGGATTTTCTTTAATACCATATGGTTGAACAGGGTAGCCTTCATCGTCTATTTTCAGGATCTGAGGACCTGTATAAGCAATATGCATCCACACAGAAGCTGAACCCGGACCTCCATTAAAAGAGATAAGCAAAGGTCTTTCAGAGGTGTTTTTAACATCCGTGCGTTTGTAATACGTGTAATAAAGAGTCGCAATTGGACTGCCATCCTGGTCCCAAAGAGGTTGAGTGCCCGTACGAGCTTCATACTTTATTTTCTGACCATTAA
Source organism: Cytophagales bacterium (assembly GCA_020627945.1). Classification (GTDB taxonomy): domain Bacteria; phylum Bacteroidota; class Bacteroidia; order Cytophagales; family JAHDFW01; genus JAHDFW01. Next base: position 39,724 of record JAHDFW010000006.1, on the reverse strand, counting down.
TGGTTGTACTATGGCTAGTAACAACTGTAGTGTCAACTTGGATTTGTCTTTTTTGCGCAATTAACACATTGCTCAAAAACACGATAAAAAAGGTAAGGCTTAAAATTCTCATAACGTTAAAACAATATTGGACCAATATAAGTTTTTAATATGCAAGAATCTAGAAAACCTAAAAGGTTTCGGGGAATCTAAAGAGTATTTTAGTTATAAGATAAAAGTTGATAAGAGTAATATATGTGACTAGATCAATCACTTCAGTAATTGCAGCTCTGCATCTATCGATTTTATTTTCTCACTATTCTTTGTTTTGGTGTACACTTTTCTCAAGAAAGTTAATCCTTCTTTTATCAGGATGTTGTATTCTATAAGTCTAGCAGAATTAAGTGCCAAATCACCGTGTTTAATAGCTTCTTGTAAGTTGTGTTGATTAAGGTTTATTTGTCCCATAACAAGGTGAAGTGATGAAATTCTAGCTTGTTCATTAGATTTTTTAGCTAAAACCAAAGCTTTGTTTAATAGGTCCCAAGCATTACTTGTGTCACTTTGAGCAAGGTGGGCTTCTGCCCCAATTTGCAATAACGAAGTTTCAAATCGAGGAGCACCTAAATCTTTTAGTATTAATAATCCATTATTAACATAATATAATGATGAGTCAGGCTGGTTGGTTTCTAAAGCAAGTGAGGAAATGTTTCGATAAAGTCGAATTATGTTCATTTTGTTGCCCCCTTTTTTAGCTAAGTCAAGGCCCAAATGATAGTAGTGCTTGGCACTTTTAAAATCCTTTTTATTTACATAAACACTTCCCAAGTTATTGTACACGTTTAAAAGTCCATGATCATTCTTGTGTTTTTTGAAAATTTCGAGGGACTCTTTAAAAATGTTAATGGCAGTTGCATGATCTCCTTTAATTTGATTGAGTGAGCCAATGTTTAACATGGTCATCGCAGCATCTTCTTCAAAACCTTCTTCTTTTTCTATTTTGAGGGCATCATTGTAATACATCTCTGCCATGAATAAATCATTTAGAATATCATTATAGTAATAACCCATATTGTTTAGAGCTCCTGCTTTAAGTTTTAGGAAACTGAGCCTTTCAGCTTTTGACAGGTCTTTACGTCCTAGATGAATTTCACATTGTTCTTGGAGCAGTTGGTTGTATTTTACCCAATGATCATGTTCAATTCCTTCTATTGCTACACTAATTGCTTGAAGTTTAGCCGTGTCATCCTTAGCATTATGATAAATGGTAAGGGCTGAATCTAAAACACGTTTATCTTCTTTTGAGAAATTTTGTAGATCAAGAGTGTCGACTAAATAATATTCGGACTTGAAACTTTGTCCCATCACATTAGATGATGAAAATATAAGTGCAATCCCTAAAAAGATGGTAAGTGATAAACGAAGAGCCATGGAATTCTATACATTAATTTAGATGAATATTATCTATGATGTTATATCAAATATACTAAATTATCCATGATAGTCTAAGTTGTCACAGGGTTTTGGATGTTACCTTATCTAATTATTTTATTTATTAGGGTTGTTTTATTCTAGCTTTTTGGTTTCAAAATGGTAATCTTTTTCATTCGTTAAAGTTATTATCTAACCAAAGTAAGAGTCCCTTTCATGTTTTCAGAACTTCCGTCGTTTAATTCAATGGTGTAAACAAATGAACCAACTGGTAATTCCGAACCATCCCATGCCACGTAATTAGCACCTGTGGTTTCATGAACAATTGTTCCCCATCTGTTATAAACTTTCACAACAGCATCTGGGTATTCACTTATACATCCAATATTCCATACGTCATTTACACCGTCTCCATCAGGAGTAAAAGCATTAGGAACGGATAAAATACAAGAATCAACAGGAGGAGGCGGTGGGCAGTCCTCAATTTCCACTGAAAATTTAGAATTAATCAAACAATTATTGAAAGTGTCTAAAATGTGAATTGTTGAAGATTGAAAGATAGTATCTCCATTGTCTAGTTTAGTTCCAGTGCTATCAATAAAGTATGCTTCATTCCCCGTAAGATTGATTCCTTCAATTGAAGGAAGTACATAGTACTCGCAATAGGTTGAATCTGGTAAACTATTAATGGTAGTTGCTTCAAGTATATTTACGTCGAATTTAACCTGATTCATACATTTATTGTTAGAATCTAAAATGTGAATCGTAGAAGTTGAGAAAATCGTGTCACCAGGCATTAATCCAGTTCCTATACTGTCAACAAAGTATGCTTCATTTCCAGAAAGGAAATTTCCAGCAATTTCGGGTAATACAAAGTAATTACAAGTATTAACGGTCGATGGCGTATCTAATTCAGTGCTATAAATGCAACTGTATTTAACCACGAACGGGATATCACCACCACCAGATCTTGTGGCCTGATAAACTCCAGCGGTAGTTGGCAAACTAGGAGAGTGACTAGAACCTGCTAAATAAACAGAGTTGCCATTGAATTTAACACCTCCCGTAGTATAATCATTAGCAGAACCTCCAAAATAGGTTGAGAAAATAATGCTATCTCCGTCACTTGATAATACACATAAATAAGCATCTCCAAGTCCTACAGAACCTCCTTGTGGAGTAGAAGTAATTGCATTAACGGTTGGTAAACCTGTCGTAGCAGTAGTCAATACAAAGGCTATTTCTCCATTGGCACTAACATCTACTCCTGCAGCTTTTTGTGCTGGGTCTAATACAAATGGAGTGGAGTTTCTTAAGTTCTCTTCCTGTGCTGTTCCCATAAACGTAGAACTTAGTACCGAAGAACCATCCGCACTTACTCTTGTTACAAAAGCGTCTCTTAGCCCTTTATTATCAGTTTGAACTGGGTTAACAGAAGGAAAACCTTGAGAGAACGTAGAACGAGTGTAACCAGATATTATTGCTTCGCCATTAGGCTTAACCGCAATGTCTTCTCCTTTGTCTTCATCACTTCCTCCAATATATGTTCCATATGTCTGAGAACCATCAAAGTCGAATTTACAAATGAACGCATCTGCTGCACCTCCTGCAAAAGAAGCATCTGCTGCTCCAGTCTTTGCAACGCCTGAAGAAGATGCACTTGCCCCAGTAATATATATACCAGTATTATTGACCGCTATAGAACGTCCAAGATCATCCCCAGTTCCACCAAGATAGGTGCAAAAATCAACGGCACTCGCATCACTGTTTAATCTTAAAACAAAGGCGTCTAAAGCTCCAGCATAAGTGCTCTGTTCAATATTGGAACCACTTGAAAAACTAGCGCTTGAAGTTGTAGCTCCAGTTACATATGCATTGCCAGCACTATCCACATCAATCGAATATGCTCGGTCTTCACCAGCGCCACCGTAGAATGTTGAGTAGGCAAGAGCTGTTCCTGCTGCATTAATTTTTGTAACAAACATATCGATACCTCCTGCAATGGTATTTTGAACTACTCCGCTAGTAAAAGGAAATCTTGAAGCTTCACTAACATGCCCCGCAATGTAAGCTTCTCCGTTGCTATTAACCGCTATTCCCCAAGATCTTTCATTCACAATTCCTCCGTCTCCACCAACATATCCAGCATATAATAAGGTAGTTCCATCTGAAGATAATTTGAACACAAAAGGATCGTCTCCACCGTGGATGGTAGATTCAAAAGAGTTTTGACTATTAGCGGCGAATCCAGTATTATGATTACCCGTTCCGTAAATATTTCCGTCCGCATCAATTTCTATATCCATTAGATATCCGTATCCAGTGTTAGTTCCAACTAAACTTGCCCATTCTAAGGTAGGTGGGTCTATTACCAATGTTTTGGAACGGTCATATTCTTCAAAAACTTTAAACCCAATATTTCCATTTTCTGAAAGCGTGTAACGAACATCAATTTCTTGCTTTGATCCATTTATTAATTGGTAACTATACGGAGCAGCATCTTTTAGCACTCCCCAGCTAGTTTCAATTTCCAACTCTCCTTGCTCGTTCAATACTGCATTTTTAATTCCCTCATAGTGCATCGAGATATCTGAAACTTCACCTGCAGGATGAATTAAGTAGTCATACTTAAGACTTCCATTATTTTCATAATATTTCAGATCAATATTAGCATAAAGATTTTTGTAAGATACAGTCTCGTAAGAAGCAATGTTATTAACGTGGTTTTCCGATGGACCAACGAAGTAATTAAGAATTCCTGGTTGTTTATTTTCAGAAATAATACTTACATCAGAGTTAGCCCCATCGAATAATAGATTAAAGTTTATTGAATTGTAAATAGGAGACTCCGATGAGTTTTTATTCGAAGTACTTTCGTTTTTTAAGAAACCAAACCCAATTCCTTTAGGCATGAAGTAGGCAGTTCCACCGAAACTACGTGTATAATATTTAATGTCACCTAATTTAGAATCGGCAACATCGTGAAAACGTTTAAGTTGTCCTTTGTTCTCCGTAAAAGTGATTCCTTTTTCAAAAATAGAACGAACTGATAATTGTTGCATGATTGTTGCCTTTCTAGCGTCTTTGGTCTTTTCATTTGGTGCATTACCAAATGTCAAATCTTCAGAAAAAGCAGCCTTCGCATTATTGAATTTCATGTCGGTTGAGCATCTCGACATTAATAAGGTTAATGAACAGAATACTAAGATTGGAATGATGCGGGTTAAACGTAATTTCACAGTGTATTAATTTTGTTTAATCCAAAGAAACAAAAAGAAATTGTAAAATATACAATTAGTTATGTTTTTTTTCCTAACTTGTCCGAAATTTAGTTGGATATATAACACTTGTTTAGTTTTAAATAATGCTCAAAACACATTTTAAACGTATTATTAAGCGTAACAAAGCTATCATGGTTTTGTTACTGGTGATGTTTGCTGCATCCTATTCTTATGCACAACAATTACCACAGTTTACTCAGTATTTAGAAAATAGATTCCTTGTAAATCCGGCCGCAACAGGTTTGACCGATGGATCATATGGTATTGTTGGATATAGAAAACAATGGGCTGGATTTGGACAAGAACCAACAACCTTTTACGCTGGTGCACAGAAAAGTTTCATAAAGGAAACAGAAGCAGAACATCAGCCTTTAGCGCTTAGGGTTCCAAATGCAAATGACTATCATTTTACTCAGCGTGAATCTGGTCGTGGAACTGTAAAGCATGGAGTAGGAGGTGTTTTTATAAATGATAATAATGGAGATTTTACCAAAAGCGGTGTAACAGGTAGTTATGCTGCCCATGTGGCTTTGAACCCTAAGTTGAATTTAGGACTGGGAGGAAGCTTAGGGTATTATACTTTATCTTTTGCAGGCAACAATCAATTGGAAATTGACAATGATGCAACGTATGCGCGTTTTGCAGCGGAGAATGATGGTAGAGCAATGTTTGACTTCAACCTAGGTTTTTACTTATATCATGAAAAATTCTTTGCGGGCTATTCAACAGGGCAACTATTAGGGGATCGTGTTAGTTTTAATTCGGCTACCGTTAATTCATTGAAAACACACCATAACATTATGGCTGGTTACATACATACGTTGGAAAACGATATGAAAATAACTACGAGTACATTCGTTAAATCTGTTGCAGGAGCATCAATGGTTTTCGATCTTAATGTAAGAGTAGATAAAGATCGTTTAACCGGTGGACTTTCTTACAGAAATCAGGATGCTATTGCCGCTATGATAGGATATAAATTGAATGACAAAATAAGAGTTAGTTATTCATATGATTTTAACACATCTGGCTTACGTAATTATAGCGCAGGTGGACATGAAGTGGTTTTAGGAGTAAAATTGGATAAATAATTACGGGGTATGCTTTTTCGATCATTTAATAATTTAACAAAGGTGAGCATTCTGGGAATGTTCATTATAACTGTGGCATCAAACATTAATGCACAGGAGATACCTAAGATTACGGAAGTAATTCGCTTAGGTGAAGAAGTAAATAGTTCTGCAAATGAGTTGAAACCAATTCTAAGTGCAGATGCCTCTATCATGTATTTTACACGAGCTGGGCATAAGGCTAATGTAGGTTATGATAAGCGATCAATCAACCAGGATATTTGGGAAAGCATAAAGACTGGGGAGGATCAGTGGCAAACTGCTGAATTGGAAACAACTTTAAATAATGAATGGGATAACTCTATAATAGGAAGAGGCGTAGATGGAAATTACTTTTTATTAAATACCTATCAAACTACAAAAGAACTTGAGTTTGGAATTGCGTCTACCAAAAAAGCTGGAAGACATGCCTGGACGATGCCAAGTATAATTAAGGTTCCAAAATTGAAATATGACGGAGCCTTTTATGACTTCTATATTACACATGATGAGAAGGTTCTTCTGGTTTCAATTAAAGGAGACGATTCAATGGGACAAGAAGATTTGTACGTGTCCTTGAAGAAGGATGGACAATGGACTGCTTTAAAATCGCTTGGAGCCAAGATCAATACGGCAGGGTTCGAAATGAGTCCTTACTTAAGTGAGGATATGAAACACCTTTATTTTTCCACAAACGGTCGCAAAGATGGATATGGCGATGCCGATATTTATGTTAGTGAAAGATTAGATGATTCTTGGACAAAGTGGAGTGATCCTGTGAATCTTGGTGATAAGGTAAACTCTACAGCAATGGATTGTTATTTTACTGCTTCTGATAATGGCAAGTTTTACTTTTCTAGTAACAGAGAGAATAAAGACTTGGATATTTACGAAGCAAGTACGAAAATACCTGAACCAGTTTATACCAAGGAATTCATGGTGAAAGGAATGGTAAAGGATACGGCAACAGGAGATCCACTGTCTGTTGAGATCTTAATTACGGATCAGGAAAATAATGAGGTTGCCAAAGTTAATTCCAATAACAAGGGACAATACGAGGTTGAATTAGAGAAAGGACAAAACTACAATTTGACCATTCTTAAGCCTAAATATCATGAACATCATGGTATGGTAGCAACTCCAGTACTTGAATCTGAAGATTCAGAAATGGAACATATGATTTGGATGAAACCTTACAAAGCAGGAGATCAAATCAAACTGGAGAATTTATACTTTTTAGTGTCTACTGATACATTGAGAGATATTTCATTGCCTGTAGTGGAAAAACTGGCTACCATTTTAACGGAAAATCCGGAGATTCATATTTCGATAGAAGGACACACAAGTAGTGAAGGTACCACTACCTATAATAATGATTTGTCTGAGGCTCGTGCCAAAAGAATCAAAACAATATTGGTAGAAAAAGGTATTAAAAAAAGTCGACTGAAAACGGTAGGTTGGGGTGAGCGTCATCCAATAGTTAAAAACCTAACAGAAGAAGATCGTAAATTGAATAGGAGGGTGGAATTTATTATTCTAGAGTAAATTTTGATTTGAGAAAAGGGTAGTTAAAGGCGTCTTTGATAGTAACAGCGTATTTCTCGATGGTGTTGTTGGAGGTATTGGTGTACATAGGTTGTAAATATGGAAAATGTAGCTACAATTCGAAGCATTTTGAAGGGGCTTTTAGGAATCTTTATAATCCTAAGTTTTAGTATTAAAAGTTGGAGTCAACCACCTGCTCCGCCATCTGTAAATACAAACGCTGCGACTAGTGTAACATCCGTTTCAGCAAATCTTAATGGTACAATTACTTCAAACGGGAATCGAGCAATAACGTCTTATGGATTTTATTGGAGTACAACCATGGGATTTACGGCGCCTGCTGGCAATCATGTTGTTGTAGGAACAACCGATTTTACAGGAGCCTTTTTAGCGAATATTGCAGGACTTAGTGCAAATACTACTTATTATTTTCAAGCATACGCTACCAATAGTGAAGGGACTACCTATGGAACAGAGATTAGTTTTACCACCGCAGCAGCTTGTACATTTACCCCGGCCAATATTCCTGATGTAACCATTAATAATCCTGAAGTTCTTCTCATCAATGCAGGAGGTGGAGTAACTGGAGATTGGCAAGATGATAATTCTTATAGCCCTGTTGGAAATGTAGGAGGTTCTGCTGATGCATTGTCAAATCCGTTGGGACTTGTTGATATTGCACCCAACGATGTTTATAACTCTGTTTTATGGGGGAATCCCGTTTCAGTAACAGCCACTGGACTTACAGCTAATACCAATTATTTTGTACGAGTACATTTGCGTGAGGATTATTGGACTGTTCCTAATGCTAGGATATTTGATGTAGACGTTACGGACGGAGCAGGTACACAGAAATTTGAGGATGATTTTGATATTCATGCAACCGTGGGGCATGATGGAATTTATTATTCGGAGGGAGTTACTTCTTCAGATGCTTCGGGCAATATTATGGTAACTTCCGCTGCGACGGTTGATAACGGAATCCTTAATGGAGTTGAAATTCGAGAATTCACAACACTTACAGCTACTGGAGGAGGTACATATTTGTGGAGTAACGGAGAAACTACTCCTTCTATAAGCGTTTCGCCAAATTCTACCACAATTTATACGGTTACTATCACTGATGGAAGCGGTTGTGAAGGCACCGAGAATGTAACCGTTACAATTACAAATATGGCGGAAGAACCTACTGTGAATACAAGTACTGCTACTTCTACTTTTAATGGTATGGGAACCTTAAACGGTAACATTACTTCAAATGGCGGAGATCCCGTTACATCCTATGGTTTTTATTGGAGTACAACATCAGGTTTTACGGCTCCTTCGGGAACTCATGTCGAAGTTGGAACGAGTGACCTTGCGGGTGCTTTTTCAACTACCTTGTCTGGTTTGACAAACGGAACCACTTATTATTTTCAGGCTTATGCAACCAATTCTATCGGTACTACCTATGGAACGGAATTTTCTTTTACTCCAACAGATGCTCCAACTTACTACATTAACGATAATAATGCTACTGGTGATGTGTGGTGTACTGCGTTAGGTAATACTTATGCGGCTGGAAACAGAGGAGGGATTGGTGATCCACTTTTATCGTTAGATGATTTATTTACAAACATTGCTTTGAATCCAGGAGATGTAATAAGAATAGATGCTGGAACTTATACGGGCTGGGCACAAGCAACGGTACCCGTTTCTGGTACTTCAGGTAATATTATTACCATTGAAGGAACAGGTACTTCGACAAACATCACCTCAACTGGGACTGGAATCTTTTTCAATGAAAAACTGTATTGGGAAGTTAAAGATGTGCAATGGACATCCAATGGAGCAGGACAGGTAATTAGATCAACAGGAAGTGGAGTAACGTGGAACGATTATTTGACCTTCAGGAATAGTACGTTCATTCAAAATGGAGCTAACGATATTTTTTATGCATTCTTTACGGATCATGTAACCGTTGATAATTGTGTGTTTGAGCATAATGCGTCTGGTGCCTATTTAGGAATTAATTTGTCAACTGAATGTAGAGATTGGACTCTGTCAAACTCAAGTGTTACTATGTTGGATAATACTGTGGGAAGTAGTTGTCTGTTTCTAAATACTCAAACTCGTGGAACTATCAGTGGTAACTCATTCATTAACGGAGAGAATGGAATTGGGACTGGATCTGGAAATGCATTTGTATGGAATATAACGAGCAACTTTTTCTGCAGTAATGATTATGGAGTTAATAATGCCAACAACCTTAGTTATCAATTAACGAATAATAACTTTTACAATCTTAAAACATGTGTTAATGGACCAGATGTAAACGGCTTAAAGTTTTGGACCATTACTGGTAACAATTTCTATACAACATCTTCAACTGATGATGATGCGGGTATAATCTGGCAGAATACAGCCAGTAACCCTACGTCACTGGATAATAATAACTATTGGAGCCCTAATGGAGCAAGTATTGTTTATCATAATGCCACAAAACATGGAACTTTGACTTCTTGGCAAGGAGCATCTGCTTATGATGGGTCGAGTACGGAAATGGATCCGGGCTATCAGGATGCGGCTAACTGTAACTTACTTACAAGTGCTCCAATGCCTATTAACATTTTATCATTTCATGGGAGGTGTTTGGGCGCAAATATTCTTTTTAAGTGGTTAGGGGTTGCTCCAGCGGGATTAGATCATTATCGAATTGAGAAAAGCGAAGATGGAGTTAGATTTGAACAGGTAACAGTGGTTGATAGAATGAAAACCAACAATTCTTTTGAACCATATTCTTTCCAAATAGCTGACGAAAATGATAAAACCAGTTACTATCGTTTAGTTCAAGTTAATTTGAATGGGGAAGAATCGTACAGTGAGGTGCTAAGTATTTATGGGAATTGTTTAGGAGACAAAAATAACGGGAATGTTAGTATCCATAATTTAAATGGCGTAATTCAAGTTCAGTTAAGTACAACTGACAAAACTCCGTATAAGGTTCAAATGACTAACTCAATTGGGCAGGTTTTAGAAACTCGAAACGGAATAATGTCTGGTAACAAAGTTGATTTAACTTTTGTGTCAATGAACCTGAGTGCTGGTGTCTACTATTTTTCAATAAATATAGGAGATCAGATCTTTAAACGTAAGGTGTTTACTCGATAGGGAAATTATTGCAGGATTATTCCTTAATTTCGTCGTATGAATTTGAATAGGCATGCGAATATTTCTATCAAAGGGGCGAATACTAATAACCTCAAAAACGTATCTCTCAAGGTTCCTCACAACAAATTTATCGTTGTTACAGGGATTTCTGGATCAGGAAAATCAAGTTTAGTTTTTGATATAATAGCTAAGGAAGGTCAACGAAGGTATTTCGAAACTCTTCCTTCTTTTGCACGCCAGTTTGTAGGAAAGTTAAACCGTCCAGATGTTGATGAAATAGAAGGCCTTTCTCCTGTAATTGCTATAGGTCAACAAACTTCTGGAATGCATGCCAGATCGACGGTAGGCACTATGTCCGATCTTTATGGTTTGCTTCGATTGTTGTTTGCAAGAACAGGTACAACAGATCGTGAAATTCAGTTGTCTAGAGCACTTTTCTCATTTAATTCAGTAGCAGGTAAATGTCAGCAATGTAATGGAATTGGGAACGAGGAGAAAATTGATTTAAATAAGCTCGTAGTGCATCCTGAAAAGACGCTAAGGGAAGGAGCTTTGGCACCAACCCTTCCAACAGGATATATAATGTATTCACAAGTAACCATAGATGTTCTTAATCAGGTTTGTGAAGCAGAAGGATTTAACGTGGACATACCTTGGGACGAACTAACCAATGAACAGCAGAAAGTGATCCTTTATGGAAGTGAGAAAATAAAAGTTCCATTTGGTAAACACAGTTTAGAATCTCGCCTTAAGTGGACTGGGATTAAAGCTAAACCTAGAGAAGAAGGGTATTATAGAGGAATGATGCCGATTATGTCGGACATTCTTCGAAGAGACCGAAACGCCAATATTCTAAAATATGTAAGCTCGGTTGTGTGTCAGTCATGTGATGGGACACGTTTAAATCAAGATGCTTTAAGTGTATATGTTAATGGAGCTACAATAGCGGAAGTGTCGAGTTTCGAATTGCATGAATTAAAGAATTGGATAAATGCTAATAAGTGGAACAAAGTAGGGCTGAAAATTAAAGAAAAAATTAGTGCTAAAATAAACGTGTTGGTTGATCTTGGTTTAGGACATTTAACTTTGAATAGACCTTCGAATACTCTTCGATCAAGTGAAATACAGAGACTCAGAGTCGCTAATCAAATCTTAATGCCTTTAAGTGACGTGCTTTATATTTTCGATGAACCTTCAATTGGTTTGGATTTGGACGAGAAGCACCGAATGATTTATCAGCTAAGGAAATTGGTGCAGAAGGGAAATACGGTCATTGTAGTTGAACATGATTTAGAAACCATACGGAATGCAGATCATATAATCGAAATAGGACCAAAAGCAGGTGTGCATGGAGGAGAACTGATTTATAATGGTGAATTATCGAATTTTATCAAAGATCAAACCCTCAAAAGTATAAGCCCAACTTACGAAGCGCTTGTAAATCCAGTATCTAAAATTGAGAAGAGTTCTACGGTTTCAAATGGAGATGCTTTAAAATTAATAGGTTGTAGAACCAGAAATTTGAAGAATATTGACGTTGAATTTCGTCTAGGTGAATTTAACGTAGTCAGTGGTCCTTCTGGTTCAGGAAAATCAAGCCTAGTGAAAGAAATTTTGTTAAAGTCGGTTACTCAATTTCTCGATGGACAGAATTATGATTCAAGTGCAATAACTAGTATTGAGAACTTGAATAAAATTGATAAACTGATTTTTATAGATCATTCACCAATAGGAAAAACACCTAGAAGTAATGCCGCAACCTACTTGAATATTTCAGATCATATTCGCGATTTGTTTGCTAAGCAATCCGATGCTAAGTCTTTTGGATATTCGAAGTCTAGATTTTCTTTTAACAATAAGGGGGGAAGATGTGAAACTTGTCAGGGCGCAGGCAAAACACAAATCGGAATGCACTTTCTTGGTGACGTAGATTTAATTTGTGGTGATTGTAATGGAGATCGATTTAATCAAGATACGTTGCGTGTTAGGTACCAAGGAAGGTCCATCGCGGATATTTATAAATTGTCCATTAATGAAGCTATAGTTTTTTTTGAGGGTCAAAATAAAATTCTGTCTGGATTGGAAATCTTGCAGGAGATAGGCTTGGGCTACCTCACATTAGGTCAATCATCAACCACATTGTCTGGTGGTGAAGCGCAACGAATAAAAATTGCCAATCAACTTCAGAAAAAAGATACTGGAGATACTCTTTACATTATAGTGGAACCAACCATTGGATTACACTATTCCAATATTCAATCATTGCTCGCAATGTTTGAAAGAATCAAACAGAATGGGAATACAATTGTTTGTATAGAACAACATGAGTCCATTATTGAAGCATGCGACTGGCATATCGAACTTGGACCTACGGGAGGTCAGCAAGGAGGAACTATAGTATTTCAAGGAGTTCCTAATCGAGAAAGAATTGTGCCCCCTTTATTGCAAGCTAAGACTATAAATAGTTTCACCAAAAATATTGTGTTAAATGGAGTTGAAACCCATGGGCTAAAGAATATTGACGTAAGGATTCCAAAGAACCAATTGACAGTAGTTACGGGTCTTTCGGGAAGTGGAAAATCGTCACTAGTATATGATACATTATTTTCGGAAGCGAATACGAGATTTTTGGAGTCTCTTTCCGTATACAGTCGAAGTTTTGTAAACCAGACGAATGTTGCTCAAATTCAATCTTTCTCAGGATTAGGTCCAGCCATTGGAATTAATCGTAAAGGAGGTGGGGCTTCAAAAAGATCCACAGTTGGTACTTTATCTGGAGCATATGAGTCTTTTCGTCTTTTGTATTCAAGAATTGCACAGAGTACGGGCGTTGAATTTTCAGCACAACATTTTTCTTTCAATCATCATTTAGGTGCATGCTCTCAATGTGAAGGAGTGGGGAATATTCTAACTTGCGATCCTGATGAGATTATTATAGATCACTCAAAAACCATTTTAGATGGGGCAATTTCTAATAACAAGGCAATAGGGTATTATTCAAACCCCGATGGTCAGTTTGTAGCCATTCTTAAGGAAGTAGCTAGAAAGAATCAGTTCGATCTTAATGAACCTTGGAGTAAGTTGTCGGAGCATGTTCAAAATATAATTTTGCATGGAACAGGAGATCAGGTTTGGGATACGGAGTGGGAATTCAAGACTAAATCTCGCTCTGGTGTTCAAGCCGTTTCAGCAAAATGGTTAGGATTTTGTGGTTATATTGATGATGAGTATGAACGCAAGAAATTAAATAAGAATATTAAGTCTCTAGAAGAATTGCTAAATCCAGTGATTTGTAATGCTTGTGGTGGTGGCCGTTTGAAGCAAGAATTACTAGATATAAGGTTTCAAGGAAAGAATATTCATCAATTTACGAGCTTAAATATTTCAGAGTTGTTAGTTTTATTGGGAGAGGATTTTGTTCATTCTGATTCCGTAGAAAAAGCAATTGTGAAAAAAGTGATTCCTGCGGTTGAGACTACTTTAAATACGATGAAGGCTCTCGGACTTGGATATTTAACATTAGACCGTTCAATAGCTACTTTGTCAGGAGGAGAGAGGCAACGAGTTATGTTGGCAGGCCAATTGTCAACACATCTATTTGGAGTTACCTATGTGTTAGATGAACCAACAATCGGCTTAGATAGTGTTCAGATTAAAGTTTTAACAAAAGCGTTGAAAAAGGTCGTTGCTAACGGGAATACTGTTGTTGTGGTCGAGCATGATCCTACATTTATTCAGGAAGCAGATTATCTAATTGAACTAGGACCAGGTGCAGGTAGAGAGGGAGGGGAGGTAATTTATCAAGGTGTGACGGAAGGTGTTTTTAACGAGAAGCAATCTCTCACATACCAAATGCTTCAAGAATCTTCCAAACAAATCTTAATAGATACTCAAGAGGGACTTGCATTTGGAATTAGTGGTGCCAGTGCAAATAACCTTCAGAAGATAAATGTTGAATTTCAATCACAACAGTTAATTGCGATTACAGGAGTTTCAGGAAGTGGTAAATCTAGTTTGGTCAAAGATGTTTTGTATAAATCATATTTAAAAAGCAGACCAATCGAATGCGATGAGATTTACGGTTTGGATCAATTTGATAATGTTTTACTGATTGATCAGGAATTACTTTTACAGAATCGATTGAGTACGCCAGTGACCTATTTAGGGATGCTTGAGAAAATTCAAATGCTCTTTTCTAAAACCGAGGATGCCAAAAATCAAAATCTCAAAAAAGCAGATTTTTCTTACCAAAGTAAGAATGGGAAATGTTCCAACTGTGCAGGTCATGGAAAAGTAAAAACTAGCATGGACTTTATGAGTGATGTTTGGTTGGACTGCGATATTTGTAATGGTACACGCTACAATGAGAACGTACAGCAAGTTAAGTGGAAAGCTCTTAATATAGGTCAGGTATTAGATTTGACGGTCGGTGAAGCAATTCGATTTTTTGAAACCGAACCGTTGATTGAGCAATTACAGATTTTAGTGGATTTAGGACTTGGACATTTGATTCTTGGTCAGGCAGGAAACACATTATCTGGCGGAGAAGCCCAAAGGTTGAAACTAGCAAATTCCCTAATTCAAAAGAGAAAAGGGATAACCTTATATCTCTTCGATGAACCCAGTACTGGACTTCATTATTTTGATGTGATTAAATTAATTAAAGTGTTTAGGTCAATTGTTGAGAAAGGAGACACATTGATTTTTATTGAACATAATCAAACAATGATTGAAGCAGCACAAAAAGTATATAGGCTGGAATCAGGAAAATTAAAGTAAGTACGATGAGATTTTTAATAATTATTTCGGTGTTGTTAACTGCGACAAAATCTTGTGAACAACAAGCCGATACTAGCAAGGAAGCTGAAAAAAAAGACATTTTTTGAACGAAATTTTGTAAACCCTGATCCGTTACCCGATTCTGTATATCATCATCAGGATGGAATTTGGACTTATCCGAAGCGTGATTCTATTGAAAAAGCTCAGGCCTTGGCCAATAGAACTCCAGAGCAAGTTGCCTATGATATCTTCGTTGATAAACTAGGAGTTGAAAAGGAAGAGATGGTTCTTGACGATGATATATTCGATGATTTTGGTGCAGATTCATTAGACCAGATTGAATTGGTAATGGAGTTTGAAAAGGAGTTTGAAAAACCTTTGCCAGATAGTTTGCTTACGCAAATGTTAAGTGTAAGAGATTTTATAGAGTATTTCACAAAGGAATAAATGTGAACCTTATCTGTTTTGACTGGATCTAGTGTTCAACTCAGCTAATACTTTTTTAAATTATGCAAAGCTGAAAATTGTTTAAACAAATTTGCGGTTTGATTTAATTGCAAAGTAACATCAACCTTTCTATCTTTAATATTCAACTATAACTAAACTATGTCGTCGGGGGCTCAGGAATCTTTATTAAAACAGAAGATAAGGGAAGAATATTGGTATAAAGTTTACCATGATAAAGCACCTGATTTTTCAACATTAAAATTTGGTCTTATTGCTGATAAACAAAATCAACTTGATTTTGATTCTTATTCATGCCAGTTAGAGTTGAGTAAAGTGAGGTCTGTTTTGGCAAAATCTGATTTGGCTTTATTTACGGTTGTTTCTTCTGCTTTAAAGGTTTTACTTCAACAGTATTTGAGGCAGGATTTTATTACGATATCTTCTAACTCGTTTAGGGTCAATTCTAAAATTTCAGAAAGTTATCCTCTGGTATTAACTACCGAAATAAGTAACCAATATTCTTTCAAGCAGGTTCTTGCCAAAGTGAAGGAAAATGTGGTAGGAGCCTTTCAAAATCAAGGTGAAGAATGTCGAAATGTAATTGAACGAGAAGGTTGGGCAATTCCTGATGTACAGTTTTTGCTAGAGAATTTGCATGAACTGGAGCACAATGATTGGAGTCATAATTTGAGAATTATACTGAGACAAGATGATTCTTTAGATTTTCATTTCAATCCAACTATGTATCACCCGCAATGGTTGAATGACTTCAGTACTTTGTTAAAAGACTTTTTGCAACGAATAGTGGATTGTATGGATCTACCGATTCGGGATTTTAATTTTTTGCAAGACCAGAAACAAGATCAAATTCTGAATTTAGGTAAAGGTGCTGTATTAGATTATAAAGAAAGTCAAGGTTTTGTGCATCAGTTTGAAAAGATGGCACACCAATATGCGGATAAGATTTGTCTGGAATTTAAAGAACAGCAAATTACCTACGCCGAACTAAACTCAAAGTCCAATCAACTAGCTCGAAAAATTCAAGAGCTAGGAGTTACTAAAGGAGATCGTGTAGTTTTGTATGTAAACCGAGAGCTTTCTTTAGTTCAGGTGCTTCTAGCCATTTTTAAAATTGGGGCGGTTTATGTTCCAGCTGATTTACAATATCCTAAGGATAGAGTAAATTATATGCTGGAAGATTGTGGTGCGACATACGTTGTGACAGACCAAACGGAGTTAACATTGGAAAGTGTGGAAGTTGAAATCCTAACCATCAATTCCATTACTCAAAACCTGGAATTATACTCTGCAGCAAATCTTAACACCGATATTACATCTAATGACAGCGCGTATATAATCTACACTTCTGGAAGTACCGGTAAACCTAAAGGAGTATTGGTCTCTTATGGTAATTTAGATTCTTTTACAGCAAGTGTTAAAGCGAACTTTAAGTTCGGTACTCATGATGTGATGCCATTTCTGGCTTCTCATGCTTTCGATATATCTTTTTTTGAGTTGTTTGGGGCCATTCTGAGTGGAGGAAAAACTATTCTGTTGGACAAAGATCAAATACTCGATAACGATAAATTTATTGGAGTAATAGAACAATGTACTTTGTTTCATACGGTACCTGCACTTATGTCTCAGGTCGTTACTTACCTTGAACAGAACGGTAAAGTGGCAGAAAATATGAGAATGACATTTGTAGGTGGAGATGCAGTGCCGTCCGAATTAGTACCTAAAATACAAGCCGTTTTTCCGAATGCAGAGGTTAAAATACTTTATGGTCCAACTGAAGCAACGATTTTCTGTAGTGTCTATGATTACCTGAAAACCGAAAAAATCCATCTAAATCCTATAGGTAGAGCTATACCTAATAGCAGGATATTCGTATTAGATGATCAGCTGAAAGTCTGCCCTCAAGGAGTAATAGGAGAGCTCTGCGTTGCAGGTACATCTGTTACTAAAGGTTATTGGAATCGAGAAAACCTAAATGAAAAGAAATTTGTGTCCAATCCCTATGGAGAAGGACTTATTTATCGAACAGGTGATTTAGCCAAGTGGGGTTATGATGGGAATTTATATTTCGAGGGAAGAAATGATTATCAGGTTAAAATTAGAGGTTATAGGGTTGAATTAGGAGAAATTCAAAGTAGGATAGGGCAGCATCAAGCGATCCAGGAGGTATTGGTTTTGGATCAGGCAAATCCCGAGAACCTGGAAAAATATATTGTAGCATTTGTGGTTTGTAATCCAGATGCATTTGACGAAAGTGAACTTAAAGACCATTTGAAGAAGGATTTGCCAACCTACATGATTCCTTCTTATATCATTCGTCTAGACCACTTTCCTTTGACATCTAATGGGAAAATAGACCGAAAAAGTCTTCCCAATGCAGCTGAATATTACTCTGGAATTAATGTCTATAAAGCTCCAAGGACAGAAGCTGAAAAACTGTTAGTTGAGATTTGGCAGGATGTATTTAAGAAAGAACAAATTGGTGTCTCAGATAATTTTTTCGAGTTAGGAGGTCATTCATTGTTGGCAAATAGGTTGATTACTTTAGTAAGAGAACAGACCAATAAGGAGGCATCGGTTAAAATGCTTTTTGCTAATCCCACAATTGAATTGTTTGCTGGAGAATTTGAGGAATTGGAAACTGGTTTGAATGCAGAAGAAGTTATTCCTTTCTCGGACCTTAAACCGTTCTATTTGCAATCCTCTGCTCAAAGTAGAATGTGGCTTCTGTACAAATTGGATCCAGAGAGTGTAGCTTATAACATGCCAATGTTCATTAAGGTTACAGGATCATTGGACTGGGAGAAAGCCAATTTGGCCTTTGAAAAATTGATCAAGAGACATTCTGCATTACGAACTACATTTCATGTGAAGAATGGTAAAAATGTTCAGCAAATTTATGAAGAAAGTTCGTTTGAATTGCATCAGGAAGCTTGTGAATCGTCCGATTATGATTTTTTAAGAACTTTTATTCAACCTTTTAATTTGGAGCAGGGACCTTGCTTTCGTTTCAAATTATTGAAGACGCCCAATAATGTATCTATCCTATTTTGTGATATTCATCACATCATTGCGGATGGTATTTCTCTTAATATATTAATGGAGGAATTTACTCAACTCTATCACGGGATTGAATTGTCCCTTCTGGATCTCGAGTATCATGATTATGCTGAATGGCAACAGCAACAACTTTTAAGTGGGTTATTAGTAAAGCAACGTGCTTTTTGGTTAAATCAATTTGAGGATGAAATACCGATTCTTGAATTACCATATGACTTTAATAGACCTGCAATTCAGCAGTTTGATGGAGCTTGGACTTCTACTTTCGTAGATAATTCTTTGACAGAACAACTACGTCATTTGGCTAGCGATAACAATACTACGCTTTTTGTGATTTTGCTTAGTGCGTACAAGATTTTACTAAGTAATTATTCTGGCATAAATGATATAATAGTTGGTACGCCAGCTTCTGGTCGCTCAATGGCTCAGGTGAATCGCATGATTGGAATGTTCGTAAATACGCTGGTAATTCGGTCCAAACCTGATTCGAGTAAGACTATATCCCAATACGTTAAAGAAGTTGCTGAAACTAGCATGCTGGCCGTCGAAAATCAAGAATATCAATTAGAGGATCTTATAGATGATTTAAACTTGGAAAGAAATCCAGCCAGAAATCCTCTTTTTAGTACCATGTTTTCTCTACTGAATTTGGAAAGCGAGGTTATACAATCTGATGAGGTGAAGTTTGAGCAAATGAGCAATCCATCTGGCATTTCGAAATTTGATTTAAGTTTAACAACGTCTGAAAACATTGAAGGCCTATCTATTAATTTCAATTATGCCACCTCTCTTTTTAGAGAATCCACAATCCAACGATTAAGCAGCTCTTACGTTAGGGTCTTAGAGCAATTAGTTAGTGCTAAATCAATAGGTGATATTCAGCTGCTAAATTCTGAAGAAGAACAAGATGTCGTTTTAAGTAGTACTGGTGCTAGACTAGAAATAGATATTAATAACAATTTGATCTCTCTATTTTCCAAGGCAGCCCTCAAGAACCCTCAAGGTATTGCACTGGAATATGGTGAACTTACGAGAACGTTTGCCGAGTTGGAAGATAACTCCTCAAAATTGGCTTCCAAATTTATTGATTTAGGCGTAAGTAAAGGTGATCGGGTAGTTCTATATGCGAGTAGGAGCTTGGAATTGGTGGAATGTCTGCTTGCAATAATGAAAGCAGGTGCGGTTTATGTTCCTGCTGATCTACAATATCCTGAAGAAAGGGTTAAGCATATCGTCGAAGATAGCGGAGCTAAAATAATAATAACTGATTCCAATAGTCAAAATACATATTCTAGTTCAGTAGAAGAGCTTCAAGTAAAGGAATTATTCAAGGACCTAAGTACAGTGGAGGTTAGTTCTGAATTAGCAAAAATAGAACCTGAAGATAATGCCTATATTATTTACACATCAGGGAGTACTGGTAAACCTAAAGGAGTATTAGTTAATCATGGGAACCTTGCTTCTTTTCTTCAAGAAATAGACCATCTTAATAAGATAAAATCAAGTGATGTGATGCCCTTTGTAGCTTCTCACGCATTTGATATATCATTTTTTGAGCTGTTTAATGCAATGATCAAAGGTGGTAAGACTATCCTTTTGGATAAAGATCAGGTGTTAGAAAAAGAATCTTTATTAGAAGTTTTAGATCAGTCTACTTTGTTTCATACAGTTCCTGCTCTGATGACCCAGGTTGTACGTTTTTATGAAACAGAGGGTAGAACGTGTTCGAACATGAGGCAGGTGTATGTTGGAGGAGACGCAGTTCCAAGTGATCTCTTACCTAA
The DNA here is from genome assembly GCA_020627945.1 of Cytophagales bacterium. Lineage (GTDB taxonomy): Bacteria > Bacteroidota > Bacteroidia > Cytophagales > JAHDFW01 > JAHDFW01. The sequence goes on along the minus strand of JAHDFW010000006.1, from coordinate 19,141 downwards.
AATGCAGAATGTTTTTCCTAAGAGCCAGATTAAAATTCTGTATGGACCAACAGAAGGTACAATTTTTTGTAGCGTATTTGATTATCAGGAAGGCTTAGTTATAGCTTCGAACCCAATTGGTAGACCAATCCCCAACAACGCTCTTCTTATTCTAGATGATGAAAAGAAATTATGTCCTAAGGGAGTTATAGGTGAAATTCATATTGCAGGCCCTTCAGTGACAAAAGGGTACTGGAATCAGCAGGAGCTGACTGAAATGAAATATTTTCAATCAAAATACTCAAATTCTTTGATGTACGCTACTGGTGATTTGGGGTTCTGGGATGAACAGGGAGTACTGAATTTCAAAGGCCGAAAAGATAATCAGGTTAAAATACGAGGTTATCGTATTGAGATCGGAGAGGTACAATCAGCACTTAATGATCTTTCGTTTATTGGTCAGGCTTTGGTTTTGGTTCATAAAGAGGGTACAGAAAATCATTTGGTTGCATATGTAACGATAGATTCAAAAAATCAAGAAAATGTTATTGGTTTAATGGATCAGGAATTAAGGAAAAAACTACCTGCATACATGGTGCCTTCTTTGGTTATGAGAATTGAGGAATTCCCTTTAACCGCCAATGGGAAAATTGATATCAAGAGACTTCCAGTTCCCGATTTATCTGCTGCAGATTTAGAGTATGTTGCTCCTGAATCAAATCTTGAAAAACAACTTTGTCAAATTTGGGAAGAAATACTAAATGTTGAATCTATTGGTCTTACCCATAGCTTCTTTAAATTGGGAGGACACTCTCTAAAAGCGGTGGAATTGTTGAGTGAGATTCAGTCGACGCTGAACGTGGAAGTTCCACTTAAGGAGTTATTTCTAAATCCAACAGTTAAGGGTATAGTTCAGTATTTAGAATCTACTACCGATCACAAATTAACCAGTATTCCTAAAGTTGATCATCAAGAATTCTACGTTTTATCTCCCGCTCAAAAAAGAATGTTTCTGACTCATCAAATGATTCCGGATTCCATTCAGTACAACATGCCTGGGTTTTTAAAATTAGATGGTGAGTTGAACCTTGAGAAAGTTGAAGAAGCGATTAATAAGCTTGTTGCTCGTCATGAAAGTCTTAGAACCTCTTTTCTGGTTGTTAAGAACGAACCGGTTCAAGTGGTTAATCCTGCTACCAATTCCAAATTGGTACACTATCAGGTTAAGAATGTCAGCGAAGCCAAAGAACATTTTAAGAAATTTGTACAACCTTTTGATTTATCCTCTGAATCATTGTTTAAGGTTGAAATATATCAGGTAAATTCATCAGAGCATTATCTAGCGTTTGACATGCATCACATCGTATCTGATGGGGCATCGATGAAAATTATTACTTCCGAATTTATTCAGTTGTATTCGGGAAAAGAACTTACTCCAATTGAATACACATATAAGGATTTTGCAGAATGGAGATTTAACCACATCCAATCCGAGAAAGGTGCAGAAGATCAAAAATTTTGGTTGACACGTTATTCTACTCTGCCAGAGTCACTCGCTTTACCTCTTGATTTTAAAAGACCTTCTGTTATTTCAGTTAAAGGAGGAGTAGAAAGTGTTTTGATCAACAAAGATCTTACTGGACATTTGAATAAACTAGCTCAGGAGAATAATACCACATTGTTCAACGTATTATTAACTGGGTTAAATATTCTATTTCATAAATACTCAGGTCAAGAAGATTTAGTGCTAGGTACAATTAATGCGGGTAGAGGTAGAACTGAATTTAATTCAATGGTTGGGATGTTTGTGAATACTATCCCAATGCGCAATTTTCCATCAGAGCAAATTTCTATTCTTAGCTTTCTTCAAGAGGTAGTTAAAAATACTATTGAATGTCATGAGCATGAGGCTTTTCCTTTAGAAAACTTGCTGAAGGAACTGCAAATTGAGCGAGATCTTTCAAGAAATCCCTTGTTCGATATCATGTTTAGCATGGATGTTCAGGAGAACACGGGCGATTCGGAATCAGGGTTGAAAATCAGTGCGGAAACGGTTAATGAGAGAGAGGCTAAATTTGATATTACTGTTCATGCATTGGTTTCTGAGGATTCAATACGATTTACGTTTGGTTATCGATCCGAATTATTTCATTCATCGAGCATAAATAAAATGCTTGAAAGTTTAGTGCTGGTATTGCAGGAGATGGCGACAAATCCTACGAGCAGAATTGGAGAAATTTCGTTGATTACTGAATCAGAGAAACAACTTCTACTTAAAGATTTTAATGCTACTACACGAGACTTAAAAGTTTCTAAAAACATTATTAGAGACTTTGAGAATGTGGTTGTTGATTCTCCAAATCATGTTGCCTTGGTGTTCGAAGAACAAAGTTTAACCTACCAGGAATTAAATGTAAGAGCCAACCAACTTGCTAATTGTTTGTTGTCGCAAGGTCTAACTAAGGAAGATGTGGTTGGAGTTCGTTCATCCATTGGTTTGGATATGGTGATTGCAGAATTAGCTGTATTAAAGAGTGGAGGAGCGGTTTTATGTATTGATACTAAATTCCCTGAAGCACGTGTGCAATATATGCTAGAAGCTGCAAACGCCAAATTTTTTGTAACTTCTGAGAATAAAGAGTTTCTCAGCGATTCTGAAATTATTCGGGTAGCAACTGATGCAGAAGAAGTTTTTACAAGTTCGGAAGATAATCCTAACGTAGAAATTGATTTGGATAACACCGCATGTATTATTTATACGTCAGGTTCTACAGGTAAACCAAAGGGGGTTAAAACTCCACATAGAGCGTTAAGAAATATTACTGGCTGGTATCTCGAAGAGTTTGGAGTTACTAAAAAAGATCATACGGCTAAGTACGCAGGATTTAGTTTTGATATATCCAATATGGAAATTGTGTCCAATCTTGTTGCGGGAAGTACACTGCACTTGATTCCAGAAGAAATTCGTTTGGACATGGGAGCACTTAATAGCTACTTAGAAAAGAATCAGATTTCAATAATTTTTATTCCTACTCAAGCGTGCGAACTTTTCCTTGAACAGAAGAATAACTCGTTAAGATATTTATTAACAGGGGGTGATAAGCTTAATAAGTTTGAATCAGGATCATTTGAATTGGTAAATGTTTATGGCCCTACGGAGAATACGATCATTTCAACAACTTATCACGTCCGAAAAAATTATGTAAACATTCCAGTAGGTAAACCAATCTTTAACAACCAAGTATATATTCTAGATAAGGAACTGAAATTGGTGCCTGTTGGGATGCAAGGTGAAATCTATTTGGGAGGTGATAATCTAAGTTCTGGATACATTAATCCTGAAATTGATTCTTCAGAACGTTTTATCCAGAATCCATATTTTCCTGAGCAAGTAATGTATAAAACGGGAGATGTTGGCAGATGGATTGAAGACGGAAATATTGAGTTTTTAGGGAGAAGTGATCATCAAATTCAGATTCGTGGATTCAGGGTAGAACCAGGAGAAATCGAACATGTTATCTTAGAACAGCCTAAAATCACGGAATGTGCTGTTATACCCTACAAAGATGGTTCTGGCTTGTATTACTTATGTGCTTATTTGGTCTATTCAGATCTTTTAGACCTAGAGGGACTAAAAAAGCATTTGCAGGAGGTACTTCCGTATTACATGGTGCCTTCATACTTTATTGAACTTGATCAAATTCCATTAACTCCAAATGGAAAAATAGATAAGCAGTTGTTGCCACAACCAGATGCTGTTGGTAATAATTTAGAGGAGGAATATGTTGCTCCTTCTTCCATTATAGAAATACAACTAGTTCAAATTTGGGAGCAAGTTCTTGAAAAAGAACAGGTAGGTGTAACCGATAATTTTTTTAGGTTGGGCGGACACTCGCTTAAGGTAATAGAATTATTAGGTGAAGTTAGCAAGCAACTAGGAGTTGAAATAGCATATTCAAAGTTGTTTGAGTTTCCTACGGTTCAAAAACTGGCTGAGAACTTCGAGAATTTTAAGGAGGTTTCAGCCTCTTTAATTGGATCATCCGAGGAGTTGGAATTTTATCCTTTATCTCCAGCGCAGCAAAGGATGTTTTTGACAACACAGTTAAGTCGAAATTCCATTCAATACAATATGCCTGCAATGCTTCAATTGGAAGGTGAAATTGATTTAGAATCACTGGAAAATGCCATTATTACATTGTTTGAAAGGCACGAAGGTTTTAAGACTTCTTTTGAAATGAAAGGAGGTGTTCCTGTTCAGAAGATTGTTGAAAATGTAGACTTTGAATTGAAAAAAACTTCTGTTGATTCATTCCTAGATGCTAAAAAGCATTTTAAGGATTTCGTTAAACCATTCGACTTGAGTCATCCACCTTTGCTTCGAGCTGAATTTCTCAAATTAGAAAAAGAGAAAGGCTATCTGATGTTTGATATGCCTCATATAATTTCAGATGGAGGCTCCATGCAGATTTTAACTTCTGATTTTCTTAACCTGATTAAAGGTGAGGAATTAGAGCCTCTATCGGTTCAATATAAGGAGTATGCACAGCAGCAAAGCCGAAAGCGTGAACTTCCACAATTTCAGGTTGAAAGAGAATATTGGTTAAATCAATTTAATGTATTACCTGAAACGTTGGCACTTCCATTGGATTTTAACCGACCATCTCATATAGGGCATGAAGGTGGAAGTTATTATCTGAAGGTCGATTCTTCAATACTGGAAAAACTGAATTTAGTTTCCGAACAATTGCAGTTAACTCCGTTCACTTTAGTGATATCTGCACTAAGCATTGTGTTGAGTAAATATTCTGGTCAGGAAGATTTAGTTATAGGTACAGCTTCGTCGGGTCGTAAGCATCCAGATTTGAAACGAGTATTAGGGATGTTTGTCAACACTTTGCCAATACGTTTGCGACCAGAAAAGAATTTGAGAATAGAAGATTACCTTTTCTTAGTCAAAAATCAAACTGTGAATGCGTTTGAAAATCAGGACTATCCGTTTGAAGAGCTTGTAGCAGAACTTGATATAAAAAGAGATCTAGCTCGAAACCCTTTATTTGATGTAATGTTAAATGTGTTAACTTTTGAGGATTTGAACGTAGAGTCTTCTGAAGCACTTATGGTTTCTAAGATTGAATCAGGTTCGGAGGTCGCTAAGTTTGATATTACTGTTTCTGCAAGTCTTTCAAAAACTAATTTGGCGTTTCAGTTTAACTATCGGAAAGACCTTTTTCGAGAGGCAACCATCGAGAATCTAGCAAATGGATTACAACAGGTGTTGGAAGCTTTTGGAGCTGATCAGAATGTAGTTTTAGGAGATCTGCTCCTTCTTACTTCGGAGGAATTCGAAGAGATTCGGAGCAAATCAAGCAAACTGGATCATTATAATATTGTAGGTAATACTACTGCCAAACACGAATTTTCCGCTCCTAAAAGTCAGACGGAGATTGATTTATACAAAATTTGGACAAAAGTTCTAGAAAAGAATGATTTTGGGATAGACGATAGCTTTTTTGAGTTAGGTGGACATTCTTTAAGAGGTGCTACGGTTATTGCCTCCGCGCAAAATAAATGGACTTCGGAATTGCGCCTTTTAGATTTATTTGAATATCCAACGGTAAGGACACTTGCTCTAAAAATTGACCAATTAGTCGATCACAGTATGGGTTCGACAAATGTTAAAGATATTCCATTGCTTCCTAATTCGGACTTTTATGAGGTCTCAGCAGCACAAAAACGTTTATGGTTGCTTGATAAAATTCTTGATGGATCGTCGGAATATAACATGACGTTTAAGCAAAAGCTCCCCGATGATTCTGATTTAAAATTGGTTAAGCAAGCATTAATTTCGTTAGTAGAAAGACACGAAACCTTAAGGACTTCATTTCAAGAAATAGATGGCGTTCCAATGCAAAAAATCAATGCGGTTGATTCCGCTTTTTTGCAGGTTATTGAACATCATGATTCTGGGTTTGAATTGCTCTTAGAAAACCATTTTCAGCAGGAAGTAAACCATGATTTTAATCTTGAGAAAGGACCTCTATTTCGTTGTGCCCTACTAACAGGTGAGCAATCGTATTTGATTTTTAATTTGCATCATATCATCACGGATGGTTGGTCACTAGATGTTTTAAGGTCAGACTTTAAGGAATTATACGAAAGTTTGGTTGAAGGTCGAGATCACAATTTGCCAGAACTAAAAGTACAGTACAAAGAATTTGGGCATTGGCAGAATAAGCGACTAGCAAGTGATGAGTTTAAAGCTGCAAAATCGTATTGGCATAATGCATTGTCAGGAGAATTGCCAGTGCTGCAGTTACCTGTAGACTATGCTCAAAAGACTAGGCTTAAGAATTCTGGAAGTTCATTTTCATTTAGTTTGAGTTCATCTTCACAGGCTAAAATGAACAAATTTATAAAAGGGCAGAATTCAAGTTTATTCATGTTTCTGAATGCAGCCCTTAAAATCACTTTATTTGAAATTACTGGGCAGCAGGATCTGATAATTGGTACTCCATCGGCAGGACGTACTCATGAACAACTCAAGTATTTAAATGGCTTTTTCTTAAATACGCTGGTTCTTCGGAGTCAAATTGATCCAGAATTCACATTTGAACAGTTTTATCGCGAGATCAAGAAAGATACGGTTAAAGCATTAGAGTATCAGGAATACCCTTTTGAGCAGTTGGTAGAGGAATTAAACGTTCCGAGAGACTTAAATCGTTTTCCTATTGCGTCGGTATTTCTAAATGTACTCAACTATGGGGAAACCAAAAATGTTGAGTCTCATACGAAAGATAAAAAACATAGGACTAATGATATTCCCACGAAGTTTGATCTAAATATTTATGTTTCAGAATTTCCCGATGGAATAGGGTTTAACTGTTTATATAAAAATGAGCTCTACAGACCTGAATCGATTGAACTGATCTTTGAGAAGTTTGAAAAACTGATTGATCAAATTGTAGATCATCCTTCCATTAAGATTCAAGATGTACTCCAGAGGAATGTTACTTGGACAGGTGATGTGTCGGATATGGATTGGTATTCACCTGAAAGGAACCTAATAGACCGTTTTGAATTCGTAGCAAAACAATATTCAGGCCGTTTAGCAATTGGAGGAAGGAATGAATTATGGACTTATAAAGATTTACTGAACAAGGTAAATGCTGTCGTTAAGGACCTTATTGACCAAAATATTTTCAATCAACCTATAGGGATATCTTGTTCTCATGATGAACGAATGGTAATCGCGTTGTTGGCTGTGTTGAAGTCTGGAAATCATTATGTTCCAATTGATCCTTCGTATCCGAATTATCGTATCGAACAGATTATTAAAACGGTTGATTTAAACTGTTTGATTACGGACGAAGATAATGAATCGAGATGTAACGATTTTGGAGTACAATTTGATCATGTTTGGATTTTAGATTCAAAGTTGCCTAAAGAAGAAGTGGAGGTCACAACTCCAAATTTGTCAGTTTCGAATTTAGCATATATACTTTTCACCTCAGGCAGTACCGGCGTTCCTAAAGCAATTGCTCAAACACATGGTGCGGTAATGCATTTCATCTCGAATTATTCCACCTTGATGGAAATTGACTCCAATGATAGGTTAACCGGCTTTTCCTCTATCAATTTTGATTCGTTTGTAAACGATGTGTTTGGAGCTTTGTTAAATGGAGCATCCTATTGGCCGCATTCGTTTAAAAATAGTACTGATCTAGTTGAACTTGGAGATTGGTTAATTCAAAACAATATCACGATTTGGCACTCTGTTCCATCTGTTTTTAAAGAATTTGCAAATTCGAACTTACATCGAAGTTTTGATGCGATTCAAACATTCAAAATGACAGGGGAAGCAACTTCCTATTCGAATTATCAATTATTCGAATCTATATCCAATGAAAAGGCAAAGTTCGTGGTAAGCTACGGTTCTACGGAGTCTACTCTGAATACTTTTAATCAATTTACTAGGTATAATGGTCCCGTGAAAAACTCTTTATCTGCAGGTAAACCCGTAGGAAGGACAGAGATAAAGATTCTTTCAGAGCATGGGACTTTAGTAGGTGATTTATCATATGGGGAGATCCTGGTTTACAGTCCATATGTAACCTCGGGATATCTTGACCAAGAAGTTTTAAATGAGGCATCGTTTATTCAAATTGATGGAAAAAGATTCTTTAAAACTGGCGATTTAGGACGGTTTAACGTAGATGGCGAACTTGAGGTTTCTGGAAGAAAGGATTTTCAAGTTAAAATTAGAGGAGTTCGAATTGATGTTCAGGAAGTACAACACAGTATGACGAATCTTCCTCAAATTGAGCAGGCAGTGGTTCTAAATCATACGAAAGAGGGGGACGATTTTTTAATTGGGTATTACATAGGTGAGGAAACTGATTTTATGGAAATAAGAACGGTTCTTGCTACAAGATTGCCCGAGGTAATGATTCCTACGGACTTTGTACTAATGGACAAATTCCCTCGAACTCCTAACGGCAAGATCGATAGAAGCTCATTCCCTTCGTATAACCTAGATGGAATAAAGAAAGAAGAATTTGAACAACCTTTTGAAGGATTGGAGTCGGAACTAGCAGCAATTTGGAAAGAGTTATTACAAGTCGATCAAGTAGGAAGAAACTCAAACTTCTTCCAGTTGGGTGGACATAGTTTGAAAGCGACTCAATTTGCCGCAAAATTTAAAGCACAGGAAGGACTAACTATCCCTCTTCGTGTTTTGTTCGAAAACCCCACAATTAAGATGCTGGCCTCTGCAATTCAAAATTTAGGAAATGGAGTGTTAGCAACCTCAACGTTGGATTCGCCTATTGAATCACCTGTAAAGGATTTGTATTCAACTACAGCCGCTCAAAACAACTTCTATTTCTTGCATCATAAATATCCTGATTCCAATATTTTCAATATGCCTTCTTTGGAATATTTGGGCTCAGACGTAGAATACCTATCCATTCAAGAAGCATTAGAACTATTAATTGAGAGACACGAACCTTTGCGAACTTCATTTGTTCAACATGGGCAAGATGTGATGCAAAAAGTACATGACTGGGTTGATTTTAAATTAGAGCATGTTAGAATTAAATCTTCTGAATTAGATTCAGTAGTAACAAAATATACTCAACCATTTTATTTGGATCAAGCTCCTTTGTACAGAGCCGCTTTAGTTGAAACAGACGAACAACAATTCTATTTGTTTCATGACATTCACCACATTATTTCAGATGGTTCCTCTAGACAAAGACTTACCAACGAATTTAAGAATCTGCTTAAAGGAGAAATATTACCAACTCAAGGACTGCAATACAAAGACTATTCTGAATGGATTAATGAGCAATTAAAAGCTGGTAACCTAAATGATCAAAGAGAATTCTGGTTGAAAAAGCTTAGCGGAAAGTTGCCATCAGTTGCTTTAGAAACGGATTATCCACGAGGTTCAGGTCAGTATTTTGAAGGTGGAATGTATAATCTTGAATTGGATTCTGAATTAACTGATTTGGTTAGAGAGTTTTGTGCTAAAAATCAGATGACCTTATACATGGTTCTGTTGGCTGGTTACCAATTATTATTACACAAACAAACAGGAGAAAAAGACATTATTATTGGTTCGCCCGTTGCGGGTAGGACAGAAGAGGCTTTCCAAAATACCATGGGACTGTTTATTTCAACGGTATTGATGAGGAACAAGCCTAAGCCTGAATTGAGCTTTATTGAGTTTATCAACCAAGTTAAGAAAGAGTCCATTCAGGCATTTGAAAATCAACTTTATCCATATGATGTTCTACTAAATGATTTGCAAATAAAAACCGAACCTGGAAGAAACCCACTTACAGATTTTTCTTTGATTGTTCAGAACATGTTAGGCAAAGAGGAATTGAACAATGTAAGTGCGCTGGATGATACGTTTGAAGTTACCAATAGTGCAAAGGTAGACTTGACGATGTATGCTTTTGAACATCGTGAAAAAATCATGTTGCGCGTTGAGTATAAATCTTCTTTATACAAACCTGAGACAATCAAATCTTATCTGAGACAATTTAAATTGCTCTTAAAAGAAGGAATTAGCAATCCAAAAAGAAGAATTGGAGATTTATCAGGAGGTGGGAATAATAAGCACCTTGCAGGCCTTTCACATGCACAACGGAGAATTTATTTTACCGAAAAAATCTATGAGAATACCTCTGTTAATAATACTGCATTTTTAATAGGCTTATCTGAAAATGTAGATCATGAGTTGTTGAAAGAAGCTTTTAGGCATGTCGTAAATCAAAATCAAGCATTGAGATTAAGGATCAAGGTGGTAGACGGTAATTCGGAACCTTATCAATATGTTTCACCTCCTTTGGATGAAATAAATGTTGAATCCATAAAATGCGGGCTAAATGGTGAAGAACATTTAAAGCGTGAAGTTTTAGAACCTTTTGCACAAACTACATTTAACTTGGAAGGAGGTCCATTGTTTGCTTTCAAGATTGTTGAGTTTAAGGATCAAACCATGTACTTGGTGAACTTACATCACTTAATTGGAGATGGTTGGACGATATTCCTTGTTTGTGATCAAGTTTACAAGGCTTTAGAAGTTTTGAAATCTGGTGATAAACCTCATAGCGAGCCGTTGCCAGATTATTTAGATTTCGTTGAGAATGAACGAAAATATCTTAACTCAGATGCAAGCGTTGAACATTTAAAGTTTTGGAAGCAACATTTGCTGCCAATTCCTGAACGCTCTTCGTTTATTCCAGCACCGAAGTCGGATTCACTTAAATCAGATCATTTAGCTATAGCCTTCGAATCGAATATAAGGCAAGATTTACTGCGCTATTGTGAGGAATCTGGAATGTCCTTGTACAAAATATTGCTTACTGCACTGTCTGTATTTTTACGTTCCTACAATGAGAATTATGAAGATGAGGTAATTATCGGAGGAGTAAATCATGGAAGAAGTTCAAAAATAGATCAGGATACTTCTGGAATGTTTGTAAGTACTATCCCTGTAAAAGTCAAAGTAGAGCAAACCAGCAGTTTTGATACTCTCTTGCAAGAGGTTTCGGATATATTAAATCCAATTCTTAAACAATATCAAAAATATCCGTTTGACCTTTTAGCCGAAGAACTTCGTAGGCAACATAACATAGATGCGAATGAGTTATTAAACGTGAATTTGATTGGTCATCAGGATGTTCATGAAGATCGTTACAGCATGCAATATGGGTATCCGGGGTATGATTCAAGTCCTCTTTCTATACATATTAATGAGTCTAACAAAAACATAAAGGGAATCCTAGAACTTACGTGGTCCTACCAAAAACGATTTTTTGATAAAGACGATATCGAGTCATTGCATCAACGGTTTGTGATGCTGCTTTCTAACCTTATTAGTAAACCAAAAGAGGATTTAAGTAGAATTGCACTGATGGATCAAAATGAACGTGATTTGATCTTAACACAATTTAATAATCTGTCATGGAAGTACTCAAATGATAGTGTTGTTCAACAATTTGAGAAACAAGTCGAGCAATCTTCTGATAAGGTCGCATTAAAATTTGAGGATCGGACAATGACTTACTTTGAACTGAATAGCGAGGCCAATAAGGTTGCTCACTATTTGATTCAAAAGGGTGCAGGTAGAGATACCTTGGTTGGAATATTAATGGAACCAGGGTTTGAAATGTTTGCTTCCATATGGGGGATTTTGAAAAGTGGAGCGGCATATTTGCCCCTTGACCCAGAATACCCACAGGATCGAGTTGAATTTATTCTAAATGATGCTCAACCTCTTCTGGTAATAACTGATAAAGAAACTATACGCGATTCTCGTTATGTTTTCTACAATAATTCAGAGGTTCAAAATCAATCATCTGGCAATCCAAAGGTTCAGTTTAACCCTGAAAGTTTATCTTATGTTATTTATACTTCTGGTACTACGGGACAGCCAAAAGGGTGCTTAATTGAGCATCGAAATCTATCTTCTTATGTTGAAGCATTTCAAAAGGAATTTGCGTTAAATCATGAAGAGGTTGTTCTACAACAAACAAGATACACTTTTGATGCTTTTGTAGAAGAGTTTTATCCTGCGCAGCTAGTTGGGGGACAAATTGTTATCGCGAAAAGAGAGCAGGTCACAGATTTAGATCAGTTAGAATATTTGCTAAGGAGCAACAAAGTTAGCATGATTACTTGTTCTCCGTTGCTTTTGAATGAGTTGAATAAACTAACTTCTTTCCAAAGTTTAAAAATTTGCATCAGTGGAGGAGATGTGCTAAAACCAAGCTATGTTTCTAACCTAAAAAATTACGCTACGATTTACAATACGTATGGTCCGACAGAAGGAACGGTTTGTGTAACTTATCAAAAATATACGAATCATGATACTGATTTTATTCAGATCGGTAAACCGATAAATAATACGTACGTTTTAGTCTTAGATGAGTATTTAAGGTTGCAACCTACGGGAGTTCCTGGGGAACTCGTTATTGGTGGAGCAGGAGTGGCACGCTCGTACCTGAATAGAGAAAAATTAACTCACGACAGATTTATTCAAAGTCCTTTTGATTCAAAGGAAAGGTTGTATAGAACGGGTGATTTGGTACAATGGAATCATAATGGAGAATTACAGTTTTTAGGAAGAACAAATGATCAGGTGAAAATTCGAGGTTATCGAATAGAGCCACAAGAAATAGAACAATGCCTTCTTGAAATTGCAGAGGTAAAAGAAGCCGTAGTTGTTGCTTTGGAGCAAGACAATCAGGAAAAGTTTCTATGTGCATATTTGGTTGGAGACGGCATCAAATTGCCTGATGTCAAACCTTTTCTTCGCAAGTCGATGCCAGAGTATATGATCCCTACTCATGTGATGGAAATAGATTCAATTCCACTGACTCGACATTTGAAGGTGGACAAAAAAGCACTTCCATTACCAGAATTGAATGTTGTTGAAGTGCAACTACCAACCAATCATACCGAGCAGAAATTGGTGCAAATTTGGTCTGAAGTGTTAGGAGTGGATCAAGAGCGACTTTCCACAGTTAGTAGCTTTTTCGATGTGGGAGGACATTCTTTAAAGGCCATGTCCTTGGTTAATTCTATTAAAAAGCATTTTGCGGTAAATATTACTCTAGCTAATGTTTTTAACAATCCTACAATACAGGATTTGGCCATTTATATTATTGCTCAGAACTCTTCGGAATCTAAAGATGAATTCATTCCTAGAGTATTTAATGCAGATGCTAAATATGAATTATCCGCAGCTCAGCAAAGAATGTATTTTCTGAATCGCTTCGATGAGCAGTCTACTTTTTACAATATGCCAGCAATCATGGAGATTGAAGGAGAGTTGGATGTAAATAAAGTAATAGAATCATTTCAAGGTCTTGTAGATCGACATGAAAGTTTGAGAAGTAACTTTATAGCTGAAGGAGAGCATAATTATCAAGTGATAAATGATAGGGTTAACCTTACCATTAATGTTCATTCAGTTACTGAAGAGGAGGCAGAAGATATTGTGAAATCTTTTGTTAGACCATTCAATCTGGCTGATGATGTCCTAATCCGAGTTGAGATCTTGCGCATTGCTACCAATCGACATGTTTTGTTAGTGGATTTGCATCACATCATTTCGGATGGAAACTCCATTCAAATATTAGTTAAAGAGTTTAAACAAGGTTATGCAGGTGTTATTAATGATACTGAGCCGCTTCAATACAAGGAATTTGCTCATTGGCAAAACGATCGAAGAAGAAAAGGGGAGTTTGAGCAACTTGAAAATTACTGGAAAGGACAACTAGACGGAGAGTTGCCGTTGCTTCAATTGCCATTGGACTATTCTCGCCCTAAAGTTCAAAAATTTAACGGCAATGATGTCTCTCTTTCTATACCATCAGAATTGCTGGATAAGTTTAAAACAATTTGTGCTGATTCTAATGTGACTTTATTTGCGGGATTGCTGAGCATATATAAGATCCTGCTCTCGAAGTATACAGGTCAATATGATCTAATCGTAGGAATTCCTTCAGCAGGTCGCGTTCATTCTGACCTTGATCGAACCATAGGGATGTTTGTGAATTCATTAGCAATAAGAACCTATCCAGATGTTAAGTTAAACTTCAATGATTATTTAAACCAAGTCGCTCAGACATACCTTGCAGCAATTGAACATGAAGAATATCAATTTGAGGAAATAATAGAATTGTTAGACGTTCCAAGAGACCCTTCTCGTAATCCAATTTTTGAAACAATGTTTAGCTTGTTGAATTACCGAGAGCAGGAACCTTCGAAAGAAAATAAAATAAGGGAAAATCTGATTCTAAAACCTTTTGGATCAACTAAGAAAGTTGCGAAGTTTGATCTAAGTTTAGATTTAAGAGAATTAAAAGATCAGTTAGTTGGAACGTTAACCTACGCCACACATTTATTTGATAAACAAACTATCCAACGTATGGCTGATGGTTTTGTGTTGTTGTTGGAATCAATTGTTGCAGAACCGAAGTCAAAAATTAGTGATTTAAGCGTTGTTGCAGTTCAAAGTATTACAGATTTAGTACCCAAGAATTCTCATAAGAATAAGGTTATTTCAAATGAGAAAGTTTTCGTAGATCTAATTCAAAATCAAGCTAATCTAGTATCCGATAATGTAGCTCTTAAGTTTAGAGACGTTGAATGGACTTACAGTACTTTATTTCATAGGGTAAACGTTTTGGCAGCAATGTTGGGGTCTAAATATGGTTTAGGGGATCGTGTGGTTGTTCATATGAGTCGAGGACCTGAACTGACAGCAACTATTTTGGCTCTTCTTAAATTGGGGTTAGTTTATATTCCAATAGATGTAGACTATCCAACAGAGAGAAAGGAGTACATCCTGAATGATAGTAAGGCAAAGTTGATCATTAGCAACGTCGCCTCAGGGTTAAATATGCAATCAATTGACCAAATTGACCTGACGAAATTTAATTGGAATCAGGAAGCGACAATCAATGCTCGATCAGTTAAACACTCTGATATAGCATATGTCATATATACTTCAGGTTCGACAGGGAAGCCAAAAGGAGTGGAGGTTAGCCATGGTAATCTATTCAACTTTGCATCTTCATTGGATGAAGTTAATGGCCTTACTGAGAATGATTTACTGCCATTCATGGCTTCTAATGCTTTTGATATTTCTTTCTTTGAGCAATTTGCAGCCTTACTGAAAGGAGGTGGAACATTGATATTGGAGAAAGAAGATTTACTGGATTCCAGTTTGTTAGTTGAGAAGCTTAAGGTATGTACTGTATTCCACACTGTTCCTGCGTTAATGCGGCAAATTGTAGATTCTATAAATACGCTCGATATTAGATCTGATTTTAATCACATTAAACAAGTTTGCCTAGGTGGGGATTTGGTTCCTAATGAGTTACTACATGATTTGACATCAACATTTGTAAATGCCAAAATCACGGTGTTTTATGGTCCTACGGAAGCAACGGTGTTTTGCACCGCTTATGATTTTGATCCGAAAATTGAGTTACATGGAAATGTAATAGGTAACCCAACCTCAAATAATCAAATATTAATTTTGGATGATGCTCTAAAGGCCGTTCCTCATGGCGTATGGGGAGAAATTTGTATTGGTGGACCACAAGTTACTCAGGGCTATTTGCATCGCGAAGAATTGACAAAAGATCGATTTATTGAGAATCCTTATGATCAAGGCGTGGTTTATCGTTCAGGTGATTTGGGGCGATGGAATCGCAAAGGTGAATTGGAGTTTGGAGGAAGAAAAGATAGTCAGGTTAAGATTCGTGGATACCGTATTGAATTAGGGGAAATTGAATCAGCGATAAATCAATTAGAAGGTGTTGGAGAATCTTTAGTGATAGTAACTCAAAATACTGAAACGAACGACAAATTAATTGTAGCATATGTGCGAGACTTGGAAGACAGTCAAGGTTTATCCGAAGAGTTCATAAGAGATCAATTAAGACATCAATTACCAGAATATATGATTCCTTCGATTGTTGTTTTGGTTGAATCATTTGAGTTGACACAGAATGGTAAGATCAATCGAAGAAAATTACCAGATCCGTTTTTAGCATTAAACGAAGTTGAGTCGGGTGTGCTCACTTTACCATCGACTAAACTTGAAAAGGCATTGGTCAATCTCTGGACAAGAGTCCTTGGAGTAGATGTGATTGGAATGGAATCGCATTTTTTCCAAATCGGAGGACACTCTTTAAAGGCTACTCAATTGTCTAATTTGGTTAGAGAGGAAATGAACCTACCACTAAGTATCAAAGATATTTTCTTGAGCCCAGTGCTTAAAGATCAAGTTGAGTTATTGAAAATTAATAAGCCAATACTAATAGATCCAATTCGGCCTTTAGAACCTCAAGATTCTTATCCTTTATCTCATGCTCAACAAATGCTTTGGGTGTCATATCTTCGTGAAGGGGCATCATCGACGTTTAATATTCCGTTAGCATTTAACATTCAAGGGCAGCTAAATTTTGAGGCTTTTGAACGTATGATATTCTACATGGTCCAGCGACATGAAATTTTAAGAACCAGAATTATTGATTCTAGCGGAGTGCCTAGCCAGATAATTGAGGAACCGAATTATGTAAAGACTGAGTTAGTTGAGATTGACCAGAAAGAATTGAAGAAAGCATTGTCCACACACGCCAATCAATCGTTGGATCTTCTTAACGATGTACTGTTTAAAGTCTCTGTTTTTAAAGTGGATGATAATCAGTATGCAGTTGGGTTGAATATGCACCATATCATTAGTGATGGATGGTCCATGGAACTATTTATGAAAGAGGCAATGCAGGTCTATGCTACTTTTGATGCAGGTAAAGAGCCTTCTTTACAACCATTAAAAATTCAATACAAGGATTTTGCATCATGGCATAATGCTTTGATAGCTGATGGATCGGAAGTAGGTTTATCGGAATTCTGGAAAAATAAGTTTTCAGGTAAGGTTAAGCCATTACAACTTCCTACTTTTCAAGACCGTCCAACTGAAAAAACGTACAAAGGAGATCGTCATGTTTTTGAGTTAAGCATTGAAGAATCGAGAAAGTTGACCAAGTTGGTAAAGCATCATTGGAATACTTCTGAATTCATAGTAATGCAAACGGTAATGTCGATTTTGCTGTATAGATATAGTGGTCAAAATGACATCGTAATTGGAACACCAGTTTCTGGAAGAAATAGAGCTGAATTACAAAATCAGATCGGTTATTATGTCAACATGTTGGCATTGAGAAATGAGGTGCAATCGAATCACTCGTTTATTGAATTACTTCAAGAGGTTAAGGCCCAAACCTTAGAAGTTTTTGATCGACAGGACTATCCTTTTGATAAGCTGTTAGATGATCTTAAGCCAGAAAGAGATGATAGTAGACTGCCGTTGGTGAACGAAGGACTTTCATGGAATGATTTTGGTGATCTAAGTGAACATGGAAGTGGGGATTCACCAGATCAAGTAAATGATTTAACCATTAAGCCCGTTAGTACGAAATTAAATTTTGCTAAGTACGACCTATGGCTTTATGGAACGCTAAGTCGAGAAATGTTTCGTTTTGCTTTTGAATATAACACTGATTTATTTACAGAAGAACAGGTTAAGGAGTTTTCCGAAGCCGTTTTGAATATAATAAAAGAGGTTGTACGAAATCCAGAAATTAAAATTGCGGAGATTAAATTAGTTGAACAAACTGAGAATACAAGCATTGAGGAGCGAGAAGAAGGGGAAGATTTTGATTTTGATTTTTAAGGCAATTGCAACGTAATCTAAAGGAAATTATTAATTTGAGAACAATTAATCGTTAAACACACAAAATAAACTCATGACCAACCTCTTTCTAAAAGCTAAACATTGGCAGTTGTTTCTATTAATGTTCGGAGTACCGATGTTCTTTTATTTTATCTGGATTTTTGTTTTTATTGCTTCGTTAAATTCTTCTGGAGGCCGGCCTGAAGTAGGCGGAATGGTCGCTGGAATGGTGTTGTATGCAATAATAATGTTACTCGTTATGTTTATTACTTATGGTTGGCATTGGGCTGTAGGTGTCGGTTTGCAATCAAAAATCCCAGAACACCTTCGAATGAAAACCAAGTTTTTTAGATTCACATTTTTCTTTCCATTAATCTATATGCTGATATTTTTCAGCTTTATGGGGTTTTCGGTAACGAATATGATAGGTCACGAAAACGATCCTTCACTTTTTGGAATTACGTTTTTGGCCATTGTGCCACTTCATTTGTTCGCCATGTTTTGCAGCTTATATAATCTGTACTTTGTATCAAAGACTATTAAAACGGTTGAGTTGCAAAAAGAACTATCGTTTTCGGATTATGCGGGAGAGTTTTTTATGATCTGGTTTTTCTTTGTGGGGGTATGGATTTTACAACCGAAAATTAATGAATACGTAGAAGAGAATAACGAAACTCCTGAGTTAGATGTTGTATAACGTTCCATTTATCAATGCAAAATAGAAGTAGGAATAATTACAAGTTAGTTCATGAGTCCAATCAGGAAGATTTTACTGCGGCACTCTTAGCTAATACTTATAAGAGCAGTAGTTTAACTTCTACCATAACGAATAAATCATTCATAGGACAAGTAACAGAGAGTGGGTTCAAATTGATTAGTTCAACCATTGGTGTGGGCCCTGCGTGCAAATGTGAAGGAACTCGAGCTGACGAAAATCGAATAGATTTGACAACTCAATTACACCCAGCGTTCTTTTGGTTGTATTATGTTTGGCTAGTTGTGATTCCTTGCATTCCTTTAGGATTTTTTATTTTTTCCGATACCAAAATATCTGAACTTGATCCAAGTGTATTTTTTGCTATAATACCATTTACCATTATGGCTCTCTTGTTTAGGTTATTTATTCATGGCGCGTATATTATTTCAAGAAATTTATTGCTTGGACGAATGAAGAAGCTACTGAAATGTACTGTGGAAAAAGTACCTTGAACAGCTGTGAAAACATAAAAAGTTTGTAACGAAAATTCAGTGCGTAGTTGCTAAGTTATTTTACGCCATGGAAATAAATTGTCTACTAAAAAATCTCCCAGATTATTTTTCGCAACGTTGGCGAACTCAATACGCTGATTTGCTAGAGGAGCAAAATTGGGGGAAGTTTACTGAAAAGTTAAGTGT
>JAHDFW010000152.1:4676-10874 GCA_020627945.1 Cytophagales bacterium | reverse complement strand
TGTTCGTTTTGCGAAATGTATACATCCAAGAAGTTTCGAGCTAGAAAAGAAGAGGAAGTTTTTGCAGACATTGAAGCTTTTGAATCTTACTCACAGCATATAAACAAAGTCTTTCTTGCCGACGGAGATCCAATGGTTCTTTCTACAAAAAGACTCCTAAGAATTCTCAATAAACTAAATCAAACGTTTCCAAACCTTCGAAGGGTATCAACTTATGCTACTCCGTCCAACTTAAATAGAAAGTCAGAGCAAGAACTCCAAGAACTAGCTGAGGCAGGACTTAATTTGGTATATGTCGGAATCGAATCAGGAGATGATGATGTACTCAATTTAATTCGAAAAGGAGAAGATTTTAAATCGGTGGTAAGTGGTCTAAACAAGTCAAAAGCCGCCGGAATGAATGCATCTGTAATGATCATCAACGGTGTTGGAGGAACTGCCTTTACCGAACAACATGCAATCAATTCAGCTAAAGTACTGAACGAAACTCAACCGAAATATGCTTCAACATTAGTGCTTACGACTCACAAGGGTATTGATCATTTTCAAAATCGTATCAACGGAACGTTTGAAGAGCTTAGCAAACCCGAATTATTTACAGAAATGAAATTGTTTTTGGAACATATTGATTTGAAAGAAACCATATTCCGAAGCGATCATGCATCTAATCATCTAGCATTGAAAGGAGTGCTCAATAAGGACAAAGAAAAATTTATCAGCTTAGTGGACCAAGTTCTCTCTGACCCAAATTCTCCATTTCTTCGACCAGATTATTATAGAGGTTATTAGTTGTTTTAAGTGAAAATTTTTTAGCTTTAACCAACAACCAATTAACGATTCCGAAATGAACCCTATTATCCCAGTTGATTCTTCGAAAGGTGAAATATCCATAAAGATAGAAATGGACCATACCGAAGTATGGAAATATGAATACTCAATTGGAGAAGACAAAATTGCGGAAAACAACGTAGTTGATAACAAAGAACTAACCCATAGTATTGGTAAGCCAGATCAACTAAAACCAGCTGATCTTCATTTTTGGAAGTTCTTCCCTACCAACACGTCGAGCAGTGTTATTAATATACGAGCAACGATCCATTGGATTCAAGACGGAAAGGAAATTCAAACATGGACCGGTTCAGCAAAAAATATTCAACCAAACCAACCTGGAACAATCACTGGATCGGGATACATTAAGAAGTAAACATGAAAAACATTTTCTCGATCATAGCTGTTCTGTGCTCCGTAGTCCTTTTATCGGTGCCAACTTTTGCTCAAGACGATGAAGAAAAAGTAAGCTTCAAAGATGATGATACATTAAACATTGATGACATGTACATGGATTTTGCTGTGCCAGAACTTTCGGCGTTCAGCATGCTTGATGTACAAGGGGACGAAATTGTTCGAGCAGGTTCTATAAAAAAGTTTGCAGTTAGTATGGCTAGTGCATTTGATAATGGACAGGAAATAAAACCTGGTTTCGCTGTTGAATTTGCTCCTTCTTATTTTGCCAAAACTCGTAAAAAGGAATGGTGGAATAGAAGTTTTCGACCTGACAATTTCGCCTTCACAATTGCAACTGCCAGTCAAGATTCGATGGGGCTTTTAGGTGCCATTGGAATAAAATGGGTCCCGATTGACAATACCATACCGCACGGCGAGAAGGATAAAGATTTTTTTCAAAACGTGTATTTTCAAACTATAGAGTTATCTACAAAACGAAGTGAAAAGTTTGAATCGGACTATAAAAAGTTCAAGGCTTACATGATGAAAATATGTAACAATGACCCTGTTACATCTACGGCTATTCAAAATGCCTCTTTCGATCTGGAAGAGAATGATGATAATACGGATCATGAAAATATAAAGAATGATAAAATTGATGATCCGACTCAGTACTTAGCTAATAAAATGTATGAAGCTTTGGCTAACGAAGGAATTTCGATAACAGGTCAGGACACCTCTACAATTCGTAAGTATGCCCAAAAGTTTGTAAACCACATTCAAGACGATGCCTACAAGAAAAAAACACAACTTAAGGTTGAAGAACTAAAGGCTGAATACAAAAAAGATAATTGGTATAAAGGTTCATTGTTATTTAGTGCAGGTATGGTCACCGCTCTTCCAGATAACAAATGGAAAGAGGCAAGATTCAACAAGTTTAGCGCAATAGTAAGTGGAGCAACTCCGCTTGGCATTAAATTTTTCAAAAAGCACTATAGCCAGGTTTTAGGTCAAGTAAAAATGGATTGGGCAACTTCTGACACAGTCGAATTCACGACTAAATATTCAATTGGCACCCGGTTAATTATTGGAAATGCTGATAATAGAGTTTCCATAGAAGGCCTTTATAACAGCACACAATTAAAACCAGAGTTTCAACGCAACAATTCAGATCAACTTAGATTTCTCAGAACCTCTGTAGGTTTAGAACTTAAGATTTTAAATGATACTTGGCTAGAACTTGCTTTAGGAAATCAATGGTATTTCGAAGGTGAAAACGGTTCAGAACTAGTTCCAAACTTTGGGTTTAAGCATGCTTTTCAGAATAGAAAGAGGAGATTTCAGTAATCCTTAGGTTCAGATTCTTTCTCAAACAAAACCCCTCAAAATAAAATTTTGAAGGGTCTTAGGTTGTTAGTTATGATTATGAGTATGAATAAATCCCGCTTAATTCACCAACACTTTTTTCGTAGTTAGCTTTTTTCCTTGTTGAACCTTGATAAAATACGTTCCCGCTGGTTGATCCCTAAGGTCAATCTCATTCGTATAGTGACCATCAAACTTCTTTATTTCATCAGCGAAAACCTCTCGGCCAGTAACATCCGTGGCCCGAATCATAGTTTTCTTTTTTGAATCTAAATCGAAACTTACATTGAAACGTCCGTCGTTAGGGTTTGGATAAACCTGAAAATTCTGAACATCCAAATCTCTCGCAAGGCTTTTGTCATCTTCCAATTCAACAGTTCTGGTTATCATTATTACTTCCACTCGGGTTTCAAATTTGTTTTCGCCCTCTTCATCGCTATTCTCGTTTTTAATTATCATCGTCCTATGTTGAACATCTCCTTTGGTATCTATAGTATGTTCATTTCCTTCTTCATCAATAAACTTCATAGTAGTTCCTTCTTCCTCGTCCCACGTTCCTACTTTATTCATCAGCCTTTCTAAAAGAGCGTCTACATCTAAAGATCCCTCTTCGTCCGAAAGCAACATTTTAATATGTTCATCTGCTTTATCTAGCTCTTCACCAATGTCAACATTATGTGTCTCATCCCCTATTTGAATAACCATTTTACTTCCATTCAAATCTACGTCGATATCCATTTCTTCTAGCATCTCATGAATTTTGCCCAGATCTTCTTCAACGTTTTTTAACTCAAATTCAAAATCATTAGTACCATCTTCATCAGTATCTATCTCAATTCTCTTCTCGATAATTACATCTTCATCCTCTTCGTGCATAGTTCCACCTTTATGCTCGTTGTGAAGTTCTTCCATTTTCTTTTTAGCTTCCTCACCTGTGTAAACTTCAGTTGTGGTCTCCCCGTTTTCAGTAGTTTTTATCGTTAGGTTGTGTTCTCCATTTACGATCTCAACATTAACTTCCTTTTGAATCTTTTTATGGTTCTGAGCTTGAATCCCAAAAGTGATAAATCCCAGTGCAAATGTTGCGGCAATTACTTTAATCTGTTTCATAGCAGTATTAGTTAGTTGTTAATAGTTATTAATTATTTCTGGTTTGTCATCGTTACCCGACTTCCATGATCCAAACATAATTGACTGATTTCAACCTAAATGTTAACGACCACTTAATAAATGTTAAAAAATGTTAAATTGGAGAAACTAGGCTCTTTTTAGTCTACTTTTGTATTGTGAACAACCGTCAAATAATATATATATCGATCTTAATAGGAGTTTGTTTACTCGGACTTTTAATGGTTCAGGGTAAGTGGATTCATCAAGGTATTAAGAATGCTCGAGTACAATTTGATGGAAAAGTCTATCAAGCATTAAAAGAATTAAATGAACAACTTCAGGAGGATGAAATCGCAGTTTTCTTAGAGGATAGTTTAGCTTTCGGAAATTCTAATACATTCCGTCATAAGGTTCAAATTCACGATTCAATATTCTCCTCACAACAAGATACGCTCAGAAAAAAAAGAATCCTTAGCGGAACATTTGGTTTTATAGGTGACAGTTCGTTTGGGACTAGTTCCATAAATCATGAGATGATCATCGTTACTCAAGAGGATTCAGACAACGATGAAGAAACCATTGAAATCAATATGAGTGGTGGGCCAAGCCTTTCTCAAATAGAACTAGCCGTGGATTGTTTGGAGGCCAACCACAACATCACCATGATTGAATTGCAAGACTTATTAAATGAAAAAAGTAAGCAAATCGAAGAAGTTATGACCCGAATTTTAGTGAGAGATCACTTAAGTTTGGAAACTCGGTTCCCACTAGATTCTATTGAGAATCATGTGCGAAAGCATTTAAAACAAAATGGAATTGAATCTGATTTTGATTACTTGGTTCAATTCAACTATTCAGACGAACCAGATCGAATTTCAGGGGATGAAAGCGTTTTAAAATCATCAATCTATTATACTCGGTTATTTGAATCAAGAATAGATCGGTCATACGCAGATTTGCATGTAAGTTTCCCAAGTAAATTCGGATATATAATCAAGGAAATTTGGGGTTCAATGTTGCTTTCAGCATTGTTTATTTTTGCCTTGGTAGGAATGTTTGGTTACACTATAAATAGCATGATCAAACAACGTAAGATAAGTGATCTAAAAAATGACTTTGTTGCCAATATGACACATGAGCTTAAGACTCCTATTACGTCTATCAATTTGGCTTGCGATACTCTTAATGAACCAGATTTTGAATTTGAACCAAATTCGGTAAGAAACTATGTTTCCATTATTGCTCAGGAAAACGAACGCTTACAATCTTTAGTAAATAACGTACTGGAAAGCTCATTTTTCGAATCCGACAAAATGGATCTAAAAAAGCAACAAGTTAACTTCGTAGAGTTAATTGAGTCTGAATTGGTACATCTTCAATTAAGAATAGAGAGCCTTAATGGCACATTAAACACCACATTCTCAACCGAAGATAAAATACTCGTATATGCCGATAAATTTCACCTTTCCAATTGCCTCAGAAACTTGTTTGACAATGCCATAAAATATAGTGGTAACAACGTGAAAATAGGCTTGAGTTTAATTTCAGAATCTGAGCATTGGGCATTTCAAGTAAGTGATCAAGGAATTGGAATTCCAAAAGTTGAACAAGATCGTATTTTTGAAAAGTTTCATAGAGTGCAGAAAGGAAATGTACATGATGTTAAGGGGTTTGGTCTTGGCCTACATTACGTAAAGAGAATTGTAGACCTTCACGATGGCAACATATCCGTAGATAGTAAACTAGATGTAGGAAGTACTTTTACGCTCCGATTACCTAAATTTTAAAAGCAACAATGAGTTCTTATAAGCCTAAAATATTACTCGTTGAAGATGATCCTAATTTAGGATTGTTATTGAAGGATTACCTTAAGCTAAAGGGGTTTGATGTTGTGTTGGCAAAAGATGGAGAATTAGGATTAGAAACATACAGTTCCGAATCATTCGACTTGTGTGTCTTGGATGTTATGATGCCAAAAATGGATGGGTTCTCACTTGCTAAAAAGATCCTTAAGATCAACAAACAAGCACCAATTATTTTCCTGACTGCAAAATCTCAAATTGAAGACCTTCAAGAAGGGTTCAACATTGGTGCGGACGATTATATCACTAAGCCTTTTAACTCTGAAGAGTTGCTACTTAGAATTCAAGCAATACTTCGTAGATCTGGCAATAAAAGCAACTCTTCGTCCACTCAAGATAAAGTAATTGCCATTGGTGATCTTACACTGAATATAAATGATCAATGTCTCTATTCAAGAAGCAATCCAGAACACAAAATCAATTTAACCTCTAAGGAAAATAAGGTGCTAGAATTATTAGCCAATAATCCAAATGAATTGGTAGAAAGAGATTTTATTCTAGAAACAATCTGGAAGGATAATAGCTACTTTAACGCCCGAAGCATGGATGTTTATATTTCGAAACTAAGAAAACATCTATCAATAGATCCAAATTTGAAAATTACTAACGTACACGGTGAAGGGTATAAGTTGATGGT
>JAHDFW010000152.1:0-4576 GCA_020627945.1 Cytophagales bacterium | reverse complement strand
ATTTATATATGACTCGTCCTAAAATAAGTTTACAGGTTTATTAAAAAGTCCTATTATAAATTTACAATAGTTAACGAGCAAGAGTTTTGAGCAAGAGGATCGAGGGGTGATTTTAGAACAACCCTACTACTCGATCCTCTTGCTCGTAGCTCATTCTTCTTGCTCGTTACTCAATCTTCACTCCCATCACACAAATATCATCCAACTGGCTAGTGCCTCCTTTCCAATTTTCAAATTCGGTTTTAAATACTTTTCCAAATTCATCCATTGAAGCTCCCTGATTATTAAGAATCAACTCTCGTAATCTCTTGTACGTATATTTCGATTCTTTTGGCCCTCCAAATTGATCGGCAAATCCATCACTAAAAAGAATAATTACATCTCCTGGTTCAGCTTGAATTTCATGATTTTCAAAAGGTGGTATAACTTTCCTCTTATAAGATCCGATTGGTCGTTTTGTACCTTTTATTATGGTTAATTCTCCATTTCTCAAGAGGTACAATGGGTTATAGGCTCCGGCAAACTCAACTTTATTGGTCGCTTTATCCCAACAGCAAAGAGCAATGTCCATACCATCGCGAACTACATCTCCCTCTTGAGTTTCATGAATTGAATCAAGGACGTGCTGCGTTAAATGGAGCAATATTTCCGAAGGTTTTTCAACGTTTTGTTCTGTTACCACTTTTCTCAATCCATTGGAACCAACAATACTCATCAGTGCTCCTGGAACTCCATGACCTGTACAATCCACAACGGCCCAAAAGACCTTACTACCCATGGCTTCCATCCAATAGAAATCACCACTTACAATATCCTTAGGTTTATAGAAAACAAACGAATTAGGTAAATGGAAATTCATCGACTTATTCGTTGGTAAGAAGCCTTCTTGAATTCTCTTTGCATACGCAATACTTGATAAAATATCGTTGTTCTTTTTTTCAAGCAAATCGCGTTGTCCTTGAACTTGATCTCTTTGTGCACGAATCTCCTCTGTGTTTTGATCTATGATTAATTTTAATCGCTCATTTGCCTTTTGAAGTCTTCTACTGTTAAGTTTCAAAAGTGCATAAACCAAGATAATCCCAAGCACAAAATAAAGTGTATATGCCCAATATGTTCTATACCAAGGTGGTAGAATTCTAAAACTAAATTTTCCAACATTACTTTCTATACCAAGTGCATTGGTTGCCTTTACCTCAAAAGTATAGATACCTGGTTCAAGGTTTGTAAAGTTAGCTTTAGTCTCGCTCGAATTCTTTGAAAATTCTTCACGATAACCAACCAATCGATGAGAATATTCTAAGTCTTCTGGCATAAAATAATATGGAGCTACAAAATGTAATACCACATCATGATTCCGATACGATATGGAAGGAATTTGACTTTCCGACTGATCAAAAGAAATCCTTCCTTGCTCCCAATATGCCCCTTGGTGCAGCAACGAATCACCATTAACAAAAACCTTTCTAACATAGCATTGGTACGGAATGTCATAAAATGATTCTGAGTTTGGGTTAAACTGAATCAATCCATACTCCGACCCGATATAGGCATTTCCTTTTTCATCAAAACAGACATCATTCGCATAACCAAATTTGTCTGAACTTAACGAAATAGAATCTTTAGTAAATCCTTTCTCACCCTTTTTCAAAAATGATATTGGACCTGAATCTTCCAGATAAATATCACCACTTGTAGGGTTTTCTATTAGAAAATAGCTAGTGTTTCCTGGTGTTAACATATCGGACATTAGATTCTCTTTTACGAACTTGTCTGTCTTATAGTCAAAATTGAAAATCTGCTCAAACTTGCTCACAAAGTATACCTGATTATTCACATAATATGGAATCATATACCCGTCAGGAATTCCTTGATCTTTTGAATAAAATGACAATGAGTATTTACCTAAATCATTAGCAACACATAGTTTAGCAACTCCTTTATTAAACAGCCCTAACCAAAACACCAGAGAATCTGTACGGTTGTAATCTTGAGTTATATGTAGTACCTCATCTGGAAAGTCTTCAATCAAGATTTTATCTTTAAATTCATCCTTTTCAATTTCACCAAGCATCACCGTATTTCGACCACCTACTACCAAAGCCTGTATGCCTGTATTTGTTTCGAATTTATGTAATGCACGAGCATAACGTGTATGAATTCTAACTGCAGAATCTCCTCGAACTTGAGTTACTCCAGTTACTCCTGCCGCAATTAATGAACCTTTATAATCAACTATTTCAAATGCTTGCTCATGTAAGTTTTTGATGTGTTTGAATTTGGTAGAATCACGTGGACATGCAAATATTCCGTTACTCGTTGTTATGTAAAGTGTTCCGTTTAGAATACAAGTATTATTGATAAACCCTTCAAAGCTAACTCCCTCTTGCAACTCACGTGTTTTTGAACGATAATTAATTCTAACAATTCCTTCGTTGCTGCTCGCCCATATTGCACCAAATCGATCTTCATAAAGTTCTTTTAAATATGGCGTTGATACTCCCTGTGCTTTTCCAAAATACTCAATAATATTACCGCTCTCATCGGTTATTAATAATCCCTTTCTTACCGTAGCTATTGCAAATTTACCCGATGACAAACGGATCATATAATTCACTTTTGATTTTAAAAACTCAGATTGAGACTTTTCATTCCAAGGTTTTACAATTCCATCCTTTTTCACAAAAAATCCGTTGTTGGTTGTACCTATGATAAAATGGTTCTCACCAAGTCTCCAAGCCGTTGAAACCGCCATTCCATTAAAGTCATTGTTTGGATCTAAAGTATCAACCCGATCCGAAAAAATTCCCAGTAATCCTGACTCTCTTGAATCAACCCAAAATTCTTCACCCACTTTCATAGCGGTAGTAATTTTGTCATTAAAGCTAACTACTGAAACTTTGTAGTCTTTCCGACGGATTCGGAAAACTTTTTGATCAGTTTGAAAAAATACGTGATCACCAAAAACTCCGGTAAACCATACTTGACCAAAATCAGCATGCTCTTCAGGAAGTAAATAAGTGAAATCTTGAAAGGCGTATTGTCCAAGGCTATCTGGAATATACATGCCAATTTCCCCGATCCCGCCAACAAAAATAGAGTCCTGATAAATATCAACCGATAACAAAGAACCAGTATGACCGGTTTTGTAGGTTTTCCAGTGTGTTCCGTCAAACTCTAACAAACCATCGCCATTGGCAAAATACATTATGTCGTTGGAAGTCTGGACCTGCCCCCAATTTTGATTGTGGGAACTGTAAATATCAGGAGTATAATTATCGATAACTGGCAACGTACCATATTGCCCAAATGCAGCAATGCCACAATTCAAAAGCATAGTAAGTATAATCAGCACACGATACATGAGTATACAAATTTAACAATGATTTATAATTCAACACTATCGTAAACAACATTACGTTTTAGAATAAATACAGACTCAAGAATCTAGTATCAAACACCTCTTCAAATAAACTGTAAAAAAAATCCTGTATATTGGGTGACATCTGATCTGTTTGGGGACTAATGCATAGATGATCATAAAAAATACTTACATAATATCCGTTCTCATATGTTGTTTTTCAACAACGATTTTGCATGGGCAATCTGAAAATTCACGGATTACAATCACACCTATAGATCAAGTTAATAGCGACTTTGTAGAAGCCAATGTGTATGTCACTGCAGATCGTAAGAAGCTCTATTTTATGTCTACAAGAGGTGGTGAAACTTGGAACAATATGAAATACACCCGTGTCCATGGAAAATTTCAGGGTGACGGAGATTTGTATATGTCAACACGTACTTCAGAAGGTTGGACGGAAGCCAAAAACATGGGGAACGATGTAAATACTCCTCAGGCTCAAGATGAACCAATCTGTGACCCACAAGGTCGATTAACTGTCTTCGAAAGTTGGTTTTTGCATTGGCCAAAAAGCAAAGGACCTTATTACAAAATGAATCATGTTTCTGGAAGATTAAAAAGCTTACACCCAGCAATTACAGCATTCTTTATTGCCAACAAATTTTCAGCAACCGACGGAGCTACACTTTCTCCAGATGGCAGGTGGTTCATTTTTGCAGCTGGACCAGAACTAGATCAAAATATGGATTTGTACGGAGTAAAAGTAGACGACCCTACTGCAACTGTAGAAAAGTTGAGTCTCAGCACCCAAGGCGACGAACGCGCACCATATTGGTCCCCCGATGGCAGAGCATTGTATTACGCCACTGACCATTTAAATGGACTTGGAAAACTTGACATATACAAAGCGCCACTTAACGGGTCAAACGAATTTGAACTTGAAACCGTTCTTAACATTGGTGCTCCGATTAACTCACCAGAAGATGACCGAAACTTCGTGATTAGCCAAGATGGAGACTGGGCATACATGATCCGTAATGATGATATTTACGAAATAGATTTTAGCAGTGCAGATTCAAAACTAAAGCCACAACCAGAATTAAACAACTCAAACCCTGAACAGGACCATACAACAATAAAAATCATTCTAACCTTTTATTGGAATGAAGATAAGGCAACTCATATTGATCCTTCAGTAATCGATAGTCTTGA
>JAHDFW010000151.1 GCA_020627945.1 Cytophagales bacterium | reverse complement strand
ACCTGATCTCGTCTATTAGATGAACCACACCAACCGCATTGAAGTACCCAAGGCTCTAGTACTCGTACTTTCCCACCGCAATTGGAACAAGACATTTCATCTTGTTCTGCAGGTTTAAGACAATATTCGCATTTAGCGTTTAACATTCAACAAAGTTTGCACCGTTAAATTAACCAATAAATAACGGGACACAATAAAACGATAATCAAAACTACTTCATTTACCTTTTTCTTCATTTATTAGTCCAAAACGAATACATAGAAGTTGACTTTTAATAAAAATAAATTAACTTCAACCTACTTAATAAGCCAGTAGGCTTAATTTTATAACTAACCTTAAACACATTAAATTATGAAATGGTATTTGAAAGTTCTAAAGCAATACGCGGATTTTAACGGAAGAGCTAGACGAAAGGAGTATTGGATGTATGCTTTATTTACGTTCATTGTTTTTTTCGCTACAGCTAGTCTTGATATTCTATTGTTTGGAGGAGACTTAGAAAGTGATGAGCCACCGATGTTGATATTTACGTGTATCTACTTATTAGGTACCATTATTCCAAACCTTGCGCTATCTGTTAGAAGACTGCACGACAGTGGACAAAGTGGATGGATGTTTTTTGTGAAAATTATTCCTTTCATTGGAGGAATTTGGTTTTTTATACTTATGGTAACCAACGGACAAACAGGTTCTAACAAATATGGCCCAGATCCAAAAGTTGAAGGAACAAGTGCTCCAGATATTGAAGGGACAGTTTAGTCTTTATTCCGAATATTTACATAAGACAAAGCACTCTTTTAATTAGAAAAAGTGCTTTGTCTTCAAGTTGTCTTTGTAATCTACCTTATTTACTTCTATCCTCTATTCCGGTTAATCACAATTGCCATCCACTGTTTTTAACTCCAATTCCGTTTGTTTTAGGTTTAGTTTCAGGTCAACATTTTTATCGGCCTTAAGGCTCATGTTTACGATATAGCAAATGGTAGTTGCCGCTATTATCATAGTAGCCAAAATGACTAACCAACTTTTTCCACCGTTGGATTTTTGATTTGTGTTAGATTCATAAGTTTTACTCATTAGTTGAATATTTATTTTTTATTATTTATCTGACCACGCATCCATTTTTTACCGATTTTTTCTATTTTTTTTAAATCAATTCGAAATCAGACTTATTATGGCCAGTAAAGCTTTATTTATAAGAGCTTTATTAATAAAATAGTCTCAAATGCTCCAAAGTAAAGTCTAACCAGAAAATTATTTTAGATTTTTTTGGTTATGGGGTTTGTTATCGTCAAATGCGACTTTAATGGATCTTTTTTTTCAATCAGGAGTCACAACATATACTCAGCCAAATCTAACTTTAGCCATAGCTATTATTGGAATGTATAAGAAAAATAAACCAACAAAAAAGCCTTGACATTCATCGTCAAGGCTTTCAAGTTTAATATGTATTTTTCAACTACAGATTCAACAACAATCTAGTTGGGTCTTCTAGCAATTCTTTCAACATATAAAGGAAGCTTACACTTTCTCTACCATCAATGATTCTGTGGTCATAAGATAACGCAACGTACATAATTGGTCTTACTTCTACCTGTCCGTTTATTGCAACTGGACGTTCAACTATATTGTGCATTCCTAAAATCGCTGCTTGTGGTGCATTGATAATCGGGGTAGATAACATCGAACCAAAGATTCCTCCATTGGTAATAGTAAATGTACCTCCTTCCATTTCTGGAATTGTCAATTTACCATCACGAGCCTTGATCGCTAATCTCTTAATCTCTTTTTCAATATCGGCAAATCCCATTTTTTCCGCATTACGAATTACTGGAACTACCAACCCTTTTGGAGAAGAAACAGCAATTGAAATATCACAGTAATCATGATATACGATATTGTTTCCATCAATTTGTGCTCCTACTGCTGGCCACGCTTTAAGTGCTTCACAAACTGCTTTTGTAAAGAACGACATGAAACCTAATCCAACTTCGTGCTTCTCCTTGAACTGCTCCTTATATTTCTTACGGATATCCATGATAGGCTTCATATCAACCTCATTGAATGTCGTAAGCATCGCTGTTTCATTCTTAACAGCAACAAGTCGTCTTGCAATGGTTTTACGCATCGAAGACATTTTCTTAGTCTCCGTATTTCTATCGCCAACTGGTTGTGCTGGTGCTGCACTTGCCGCAGGTGCCTTAGCTGCAGCAGGAGCTGCTGCTGGTTTTTGAGCTGCTAGAGCATCTTCTTTCATAATTCTACCTCCAGGCCCTGATCCTTTTACCGTAGCTGGATCAATTCCTTTCTCAGCAAGAATATTCGCCGCAACTGGAGAAATATGTAAGTCGTTTCCATTTTCTGACGCAACTCCTTCATCTGCTAATTGAGCATGAACCTGTGGAGCAGCACCTCCTGCCGCAACGCCTTCCATAATTTCAATTTTACAGATCAATGCACCTATTTCTAAAGTATCTCCTTCCTGAGCTACAATTGTAACTTTCCCTGGAGCTTCTGCAGTAAGCTCAAATGTTGCTTTGTCAGACTCAATCTCACATAACATTTGGTCCATTGCTACGATATCTCCATCTGCAACTTCCCAAGTACCTATAGTAACCTCTGTGATGGATTCTCCAACTGTTGGAACCATCATATCTAAGACTTGCCCAGTAGATGTTGGAGCCGCAGATGGTGCTGCTGCTGCTGGGGCCGCACTTGTCGTTGGCGCAGATGCCGCTGCCTTTGGTGCTGCTGGTGAAGAAGCCGCTCCTGCTGGATCAACTTCACATATTAAAGCACCTATCTCAAGGGTATCTCCTTCAGCTGCTTTATGACTTAAAACTCCTGCAGATGGTGCAGTAAGTTCGAATGTGGCTTTATCTGATTCAAGTTCACATACGATTTCATCCATTGCAACTGCTTCACCGTCAGCTTTAAGCCAAGCAGCGATTGTTACTTCTGTGATGGATTCTCCCACCGATGGAACGAATATTTGAATATTACTCATGATAGTAAATTAGTTTTCTGTTGTTAGTTAGTGCCGCTTACTTCTGACCAAATGCCTTGTTAACGAGCTCTTCTTGTTCAATTTTATGTATTTTAGAGTATCCTGTAGCAGTAGATGCACTTGGCTTTCGTGCTATTACATCCTCAAATTCTCTTCTGTAATATCTCAACATGTAAGACCATGCTCCCATATTCTCAGGCTCTTCTTGTACCCAATAAATTTTTGCCTTCGGATACTTAGCCAATTCCTTATCTACTTGCTTTTTAGGAAGCGGGTGAAGTTGCTCAATTCTGATGATCGCAACATCTTTTCTCTTATCTTCTTGCTGCTTTTTAACAAGATCAAAGTATATTTTACCTGTACACATCAGTACGCTCTTAACACTTGACGCTGTAGGGTAAGCATCTCCAAATATTTCTTTGAATCCACCTTTCGTAAAATCAGCCATTGGAGAGAACATTAATGGACTTCTCAATCCTGACTTAGGTGTAAATACAATACATGGCTTTCTAAAATCCCACTCCGTTTGTCTTCTGATTAAATGGAAGAAGTTTGCAGCCGTTGTACAGTTAGCAACAATCATATTGTCTTCTGCAGCCAATTGTAAGAATCGTTCTGGACGTGCATTCGAGTGCTCAGGTCCTTGTCCTTCATATCCATGAGGAAGAAGTACTAACAAACCGTTCATTCTTTGCCACTTGGTTTCGGCACTACATATAAACTGGTCAATTATCGTTTGTGCTCCATTTACAAAGTCACCAAACTGTGCTTCCCAAACGACCAACGCATTTGGAGTAGACATCGCATATCCATATTCGAATCCTAACACACCATACTCAGAAAGCAAAGAGTTATAAATCTTAAACTTCTGCTCTTGGTTTTCATCGATGTGATTAATGCTACAATACTCTTCATTTGTTTCGGAATCAAACAAAACAGCGTGTCTATGCGAGAATGTACCTCTTTTTACGTCCTGACCAGACATACGTACAATCTTACCGTCCAATAAAATCGAAGCATATGCTAAAAGCTCTGCATCTGCCCAACTCAATGATTTATTCTCAAAGAAGTTTGCATTACGATCTTTCATCAAACGATTAATCTGACGAAGTGGTTTAAACCCTTGTGGTAATGTTGTTAATGCTTTACCAATTTTTTCAATAGTAGCCTTCGAAATTGCAGTCTTTGGAGACTTGTCAAAATCTTTAGGTTTAGAATAACGTAAGAAGCTCCACTCCTCTTCAATTTTTTGAGGTTTGTGCTTCAATGGCTTTTGCTTAACCAAATCCAAACGCTCTTGTAAAACCGTACGGAATTGCTGGTCCATTTCCTGAGCTAATGCTGCGTCTACATCACCACGTTTAGTTAAAGTATCAAAATAAATTTCACGTGGATTTGGATGCTTAGAAATCAGGTTATAAAGTTTTGGTTGTGTAAAACGTGGTTCATCACTTTCGTTATGACCATGTCTACGATAACATACCATATCTATAAACATATCTCTCTTAAAACGTTGACGGAATTCTACCGCAACCTTAAGAGCAAAATCAACAGACTCAGGCTTATCACCATTTACGTGGATCACAGGGGCATCTACAATCTTTGCAATGTCCGTACAGTATATAGACGAACGTGCATCTTCAAAATCAGTGGTAAATCCAACCTGATTGTTAATCACAATATGGATTGTACCTCCTGTTGAATATCCATCCAATTTAGACATTTGAACGGTTTCGTACACAATTCCCTGTCCTGCAATTGCTGCATCACCATGAATAATAATAGGTACAACTTTGGAAGAGTCTCCGTCGTACTCATCGTCAATTTGAGCTCTTGCAGAACCAAGTACTAATGGATCTACTGCTTCTAGGTGAGATGGGTTTGGAGCTAATTTTACAAAAATGCTATTCCCAGATTCAGTTGGAATATGACTTGAAAAACCAAGGTGATACTTTACATCACCATCTCCCATGGATAAGTCAATCTCCACGTTACCTTCAAATTCGGAGAAAATTTCCTCATACGTTTTCCCTAGAGTATTGGCCAACACATTAAGTCGACCTCTATGAGCCATGCCAATGATTACTTCTTCTGCACCTTGCGCAGCAGCCTCATTAATAACACGATGTAAACCTGGAATTAGTGATTCTCCACCTTCAAGTGAAAATCGTTTTTGACCTATATATTTTGTGTGAAGGAAGTTTTCGAATATAACTGCTTCGTTTAACTTCCTGAAAATCGACTTTTTAGTATCGATTGGAGGATTATAATTCACCCCTTCACTTTCAAATCTTTGTTGTAACCATTTCTGAATCTCAGGTTCGCGAATATACATATACTCAAAACCAATAGAACCAGAGTAAGTGGAATCCAGTACTTTTACAATTTGACTCAATTTATTTTTGCCAATTCCAAGCTTCTTACCTGCCTCGAATTCTGACTCCAAATCCTTTTCTGTAAGACCTAAATCTTTCAAGCCTAAAAGGGCTTTTCGATCAAGTCTTGTACGAATTGGGTTTGTTTCAGAAGTAAGGTGAGCTCTTTCTCTATAAGAGTCAATTAGATCATTTACAGCAACTTCCTTGTCAGACACTGTGCCTGATGCAACACCTGCATCTTCACCAAATTGGGTAATCCCAAATTCGAATCCTTCAAAAAATCTTTGCCAGGTTGGATCTACGTTGTCCGGGTTCGCTTTATAACTCGCATACAGCTCGTCAATAAAGTTTACGTGCGCATTGGATATATAAGAATATTTGTCCATTTTTGGTTGTGTTATACCACAAAGGTACAAGAAAGGAATTATAATAAAAAACGTTTATTCGCATAAGCAAATATGGATTTTAGATTAGTGTTTGAACCCATCACGAAACCGAAATTGCACAATTCTACGTCAGCCAAATTGATTGAATCAGTGTATGTTAACGAAGAGGAGTTTCCAGATTGGAGAAAAGGGAAAATTGCAATTTTTAGTGTTGGGCTAGAGGGAAACAACTTTGCAGCCCCAATAAGAGAAGAATTCTATGCTTTATATAGCGGTTATTCCTCTGAAAAAATTGTTGATTTAGGAGTACTGAAGCCAGGGGTTAATCGTGATGAAACATTATTGCGAGTAAAGGAAATTTGCACTGAACTAATGTTAGCTGATACTATTCCTTTCATATTAGGATCACATCATTCTTTGGATTATGGTCAATATATGGGTTATGAAGAATTAGAAAAAGATGTAAACTTACTGGTGGTTGATTCTAAAATAGACCTTATGGACGGTGAAGATTTGGAGGCACACCATACCAAACAGCTCGTGTTACATTCTCCAAATTATATGTTTAACTATTCCCATCTAGGGCATCAGTTTTACCTAAATGCTCCTGAAGTGATGGAAACTTTGGAGAAGCTCAACTTTGATAGCATTAGACTAGGTAACCTTAAAAATAATATTGCGGACAATGAACCATATATAAGGTATGCCAATATGCTTTCGTTTGACCTCAGTGTGATTAAACATGCTGATGCTCCTGGAAAAAAGGATTCACAACCGTTTGGGCTTGGTTCGGAAGACGCTTGTCAAATAGCATGGTATGCAGGGATCAGTAACAAATTACAATCAGCAGGAATCTACGGTTATAATAGATTTTTGGACGACCGTAACATGACTGCGAAGGTAGTTGCGGTTATGATGTGGTATTTTATTGAAGGAGTTTCTGAGCGTGAAGAACTTCATGAGTTCGAATCTGAATTCTATAAGAAGTACATTGTTTCATTTGACGCATATCAAGATGTAGTTTTCTATAAATCTAGAATAAAAGAATTCTGGTGGATGAAAATAGTGGACAATATATACCCTTGCAGTTACTCCGACTATGAAAAAGCAAGCAATGGAATTCTTCCAGAAATCTATGCTAACTTCGTCAATAAGCAGCTTTAACTAAAAAAATATACGAAAAATTCAACAATTATTAGTTTATGGCACAGCAATTGCATAGATTCGGGAACTAATTTTATTGTTTAATCTAAAAAAAAACAACATTATGCAAAAAGCTAAAATTACTATTCTTGCATTGGCGTTTGCTTTCATTGGCACGCTTACAACACAGGCTCAAGTAAAGAGCAACGCTATTAAATGGAACGCAATTGGTGCTCTATCTGGACAATACCAATTTGCTTTTGAAAGAGCGATGAACGAAAACCTTACTTTGCAGTTAGGTGCTGGGTTGATCTCTAGAGGATGGACTTTCACAGGTTATACTCAAAAGACTTCTGGTTTCATCGTAATTCCTGAAGCTCGTTACTACTTCAATGAAAGCATGAAAGGACTTTATGGTGCTGCTTTTGCTCGTGTAAGAAGCACAAATTTTACTTCTACTTGGGATGACACTTCTACTCAAGATTACGGATATACACAATCTCGTTTTGCAGTTGGTGGAGGAGTTGTACTTGGTGTTCAAGTATTAGCTGGTGACGTATTTGTATTTGACATCTTTGCTGGACCACAGTACAAGTCTGTAAGTTCAACTACTACTTACAACGATGCTACTTATTCTGGAAGCACTGACGATCTTTGGGATCCTAGCCCATTCGGATTGAGATTTGGATTTAACTTAGGTGCTGCATTCTAAGCAACTAATGTTGAAAACATTTTAACTTAAAAAAAGGGAGCAAATTGCTCCCTTTTTTATTGCCTATATTATTTGAATGAGCTGAAAAACTGTTCAAAATCATCACACATTAACACTTACTACCCGTTTCAAAAGTCAAACGCAATACACTTCTAAGTGACAAACAATTCTATTGTAAAGAGGATTGAAGTTTAGTAACACAATGAAAATTCATTAATCTCGTTTGTTTTATTCCTGTATTCTGTTGCAATTAGTTACTTTTATACCCAAATATTGACGTCAATTTCATACTACAGTTCAATTGTTAAAACTGGTCAAGCGCATATTCTTGTTTGTAATCCTTCCGGTGTTACTGATCCTTATCGGGATTACAGGGTATATCTTTCTTAACGAGGATAAAATAATAGCCGCGTTTGAACGAGAAGTTAACAAACGTGTTCAGACCGAAATACTAATCAAATCCAGTGAAATAACCTTCTGGGAAAGTTTTCCTAATATCTCTGTACATCTTGAAAACGTTCGTGTGAAAGGTGGGCATCCTACTTCCGACCGATACCTTGCTTATTTTCAACATTTATATCTTGATTTTAACTTAATGAACCTTCTTCAAGGTGACTATAGACTTGAACAAGTTAGAGCGAACACAGGAGGTGTTTTTATCCTAAACGATAAAAATGGTGTAACTAATTATGGGTTTTACAAGGCTCCAAAATCTTCTGGAAAAGAAGAGGTAAGCTTTGACATTGAAACGGTTCGACTGAAAGACGTAGGGTTTGTTTATCAAGATGACTCTCTCCAACAAGTATATGCTTTGGAAAAAATTAATGGAACTGGGAGTTTTAGCATCAAGGGCAAAAGTATTATAAGTAAACTGGAGATGAATGGTCAGGTTGACAAAGTTCAAATTGGTACTCAAAATTATTTTGCTCAAAAACAAGTTAAAATTAACGGGGCCTATATCCATGATCAAAAAACCTTGAATGGCGTTCTTAAGCCTACTAGTCTCTATGTAAATGGTTCTAAATTCAAGGTCGATGGAAAAGTACAACCGCGGTCCGATCGATATATGTTTAATGTAGGAAGCAGCAAAACTGATATTCAAACGTTACTTTCACTAGTTCCCAACTCAATTTCTAAAGCGTTCGAGCATTATAAAAGTTCTGGTGCTGTTCGCTTTTCAGGTCAGGTAAAGAAAAATTCCAAAGACGCATTTCCTGGGATTGATGTTCTTTTTGATTTAGATAATGTAAGCCTTAAAGAACCTAACACCAATTATAAAATTACTAACCTCTATTTAAACGGTAAGTTTAACAATGGTAAAAAGCACATAAATAGTACTTCTGGCTTGTACTTAAACAACATTAAAGGAAAGCTGGATGGGGATAGCTTTAAAGGTGATTTGTCACTCGTAAACTTCGACGATATTTATTTGAAATCAAATTTCTCTGGAGAACTTAATCTCGTCCCAGTAGCAAGATTGGTTAACCGTGCTTCAACCGTTAAATTAGAAAAGGGCAACGCTGTCTTCCAAGTTCAATTGGCTTCTAGAATCAAGGATCTTGAAACTGGAAATAAGGATAAAATCAACTCGAGTGGTGAGATTTTGTTAAGTGATCTGGAATTGTCTTATGGACAAACCAAAATTGAATCCTTAAACACTAATCTAATCTTCAATGACAATAGCATCTCCGTTGGAGATCTAACCACCAAAATTGGCAATTCCGATTTTGCAGTAAACGGTCTAATCATTAACCCTTTTGCGGCAGTACTTAAAGAACGTAAGGAAATGATGATTGAACTGGATGTGAAATCAAAATACATTGAAGCTGATTCTCTAGCCAAGTTCTTTGTGACAGATGAACCTGAACAACAAACCGATGAAGAACCAATAAAATACAACGCAAGTCTCAACCTTGAAACTAAAAAGCTCAAGTTCAACCAGTTTAACCTTACAGAACTCACAGGTCGGGTAGGCTACCATAATGGAGTATTAACCATGCATCACCTTAAATTCAATGAGGCAAAAGGAACTATTGAGCTAGAATCCAAAGTAGATCTGCGTGATAAAAATAAGATTGCCACCTCTTCAATTGGAAGTATTAAAGGGGTTGATATTCAGCGAGCTTTTGAACTATTCGACAACTTTGATCAGGATTTTATTGTTGCTGAGAATCTTGAAGGCAATCTCTTTGTGGATTTTCAAAGTAAATTTAATCTTACCTCAGATTACGAAGTGGATCAAAACACCATTGATCTAAAGGCAGAGTGTACGGCAAAAAACGGCAAGCTCATTGACTTCGCTCCCATGCAACGAATGTCAACTTTTATCAAAAGAGCTGAACTAGCCAATATTTCTTTCTCGGATCTTGAAAATACGATTTGGATTAAAGACAGGGTAATTACGATTCCAGAAATGGATATTAACTCGAGCATTTCGAACATTAGCATCAGTGGAACTCATACGTTAGATCAGGCAATTGACTACAAGGTTAAGATTCCATTAAAGAATTTTGCTGCTCCAGATAAAGATGCTGCTTTTGGTGCTATAGAAGACGATGGTTCTGAATCCATTGTTCATTTAAAGATCACTGGAACGACAGAGGATTACAAAATTGCTTACGATACTAAGGCTACCAAAGAAAAGATAAAGGAAGGAATTAAGGACGAAATTCAGGAATTCAAAGATTTGATTAGAGGGAAGATCAAAAAAGATTCTGTTAAACAAACTGAACTTGAGGATGACCAGTATTTTGAGTTCTAAAGGATTTTGTAATTTGCGCACATTAACGGATTCGTAATAATTAAATCAATCAACACACCATACAATTATGAAATACATTTTAACAATTTTTGCTGCTTCGGCTTTATTATTTTCTTGTTCAAGCGGGAATAATGAATCTTCTGGGACATCTGAAGACGGGTATGCGATTTATGGAGATCCTATTTCTTCTGACAATGCGATTGACATCTCTGATTTAGCGGCTAAAATGGAAGGTAAAGATGAGCTTAATATCAAGGTTAAAGGTAAGGTAACTGATGTTTGTAAAAAGAAAGGTTGCTGGATGACAATAGACGATGGTGGTGATGGTATGATGGTTCGTTTTAAGGAATATGGTTTCTTCGTAGCTAAAGATTGCGAAGGTAAAGAAGCTATTTTTGAAGGGGTTGCAAAACTGGATACTATGTCAGTTGAAGATCAAAAACACTACGCCGAAGATGCTGGTGATTCACAAGAAGAAATTGATGCTATTACTGAGCCTAAAATTAC
>JAHDFW010000150.1 GCA_020627945.1 Cytophagales bacterium | reverse complement strand
ACACTCCCCCATATCATTCACCTCACCAAACAACCTCATATCAGCATAACTTGCAGTAAGAAACTTGTTGCAATCAATGTTGGTTTTTAAATTCTTTTGCTCCGTTTGTACACCTGCATTAAAACCAGCATCTGAAATGGTAAGTGAAGGTTGAAACTCATTGTTATAAACGGTCAACTCAGTATTACCCGAATTATTAACCACCACTCCAAATGGTGTAAACTCTCCTTTTCCTAACGAAACATTACTAATAAATTTGTTTTCTACAATCTCAGCATCGCTTACGCTTTGTAAAAACACTGCATAAACGGGTTCTTCTCCATGGTCATTTAAAATAAATACATTACGACTAATATTATCGAAACTAGTACCATTTAGGGTTATTCCCATCGTAACATCGGTAAATCGATTCGCTCTAATAAACGCGTTGTTAAGTCCACCGGAACTATAATTGTCTACTCCTTTATAGAAATGTGAAATACTATTTCCTGGTCCTGTCAATGAGGTGCTATCGTTCCCAACATACCCCATGGTATATGTTGCATCGAATGCATAGATAGCTGTTCCTCTTTTACTAAATTCATCACCGTAGCTCGCATAATTTTGAACGTCGAAGTTATTATTGGCAATCTTAACTCCCGAGTTACTGACCAATCGAATGCCTGTACCTACTTCCATAAATTGGTTAACGGGTTTGGTATATTTATAAGTGCAGTTGCGAATGGTGCTTTGCTGAGTATAGAAGGTCTTCCCTATTTCTGTTCCGATCCAGCAATCTTCAAATGTAGTATTACTTGCTACCAATTCACCTCCTCCAAAGTTTTTATCATCAAAATTAGGGTTAAACGGGCGGGTACGATTGAGTCGAGCGCCATAACGAGCATTGCGAATCACGGTACCATTCTGTAGAATTAGTTTGCCCCATGTATGTCCACCATTTGGTGTAGTGGTTGGAGTACCCACAAACAAGGTTGGTGTACCTCTTTTCAGCTTCAAAATTTCTCTAGAGACTAATCTATAATTACCATTCCGATCTTTTTCAATCCCAATCCGCATGTCTTGATCTCTTTCTACTCGAGGTCGATCAACATTCGAGCCGCCATTGGCTTTCGTGTTCTGCTGAGTAGAATCGTCATTTACAATCATAGCCTGACAATCAAAATGATCTGGATACAGTGTGCAAAAATCGTCCGTCCCCCAAACTTCAATTCCTTTCCAAAGGTATTGATCCTGACATCCATCTAATGTAACCAGCTCCATATTATTGAGTTCCAATTCCGCTCCCTCGTCTACTAAAATTCCAAATTCTGGAAGTCCTAAATCAGCGGTTTCAAGCCACGGAAGATAAGGTCCAAAACGTATGGTAGCATTAGAAGCTTTTAGGGTAACGTCTGGAGTAACATGAAGTAAACTCCTTAGTCGCACTTCTGTATTTCCTTGTACAAGGTTGTTCCAATCTTGATCACTGGTAATTACCAAGTTATCATCCGTGTAGTTGGTATTAACGGATATTTCATCTTCTCCTATCTTTGCTCCTTGTTCATCAAATACCTCTAACTTGTAGGTGGTGGGAGACATCGGATTAGCATATGGATAATTATGCGCGGTATTTTCGAAAAACAACTCCGTGTTGCTATCAAATTCTTGACCATTGGACAAAGACCATTTCACCGAGGCTCCTTCTGGTATTTCTGAGTATCTTAAGAGTCCTGGACAGTTTAAATCTTCTCCTAAATCTATATCGGTAATTGTGAATTTCAGAACATAGAAACACATTCCATCTTCAATAATCTTTACTTGGTGATTTCCTATGGGTAAATTATTAACGGTACTGGATGTTTGCGAATCGTCATGACTCCATTC
The DNA here is from genome assembly GCA_020627945.1 of Cytophagales bacterium. Lineage (GTDB taxonomy): Bacteria > Bacteroidota > Bacteroidia > Cytophagales > JAHDFW01 > JAHDFW01. The sequence goes on along the minus strand of JAHDFW010000150.1, from coordinate 9,078 downwards.
ATATGTATAGTTACCTGAATGATCTGGTATTAGGGTAGCTGAACCTAGTCCTGAAGAAGTATTAATTAGATTATATTCTAAAGTGAACGGAATCTGCTGAGTGGTTTTCTCCAATGCAGCTGCAGCATCCACCAAACCATAGCCCATTTCTATATTCCAACTCCCGTTGGGTCGATTGGAGTGAGAATGATAATCATATTCATCGGCTCTTATTTTTTGTGTTGTACTTTCTATTATGTTATTGACCTCCAATTGTGTAAGGCAAGAGTTTATGGAAAGCATAAGTGCCGCAATTCCTGACACATGCGGAGCAGACATACTTGTACCAGACGAATTAATGGTATCTCCGTTTAAATCAATACCTAAAATCCCTGTTCCTGGAGCCATTACATCTAGTTCTGGACCAAAACTAGAACCTTTATCGACGGCATCAGCACGTAAACCTTTCCTTTTCATGTTGCCTACGGAAAGCACATTATATCCCAAGCTGCTGGTAAAGTTAGCTGGGTAGTTAACAGAATCTGGATGTGGCAAAGATCCACCAGTTTGATTACCTGAAGCGGCAACTACCACGCATCCTAATCCATTCCGACCGTATTGCATCGCTATACCTAAAGCTGCATCAGTTGTTGGATCAGGCCCCCATCCACTGGAAATATTAATGATTGAGGCGCCATTCTGCATCGCGCGTACTACGGATAAAGCTAATTGATTTGGAGAAACGTTATTATCAAACGAAAATGAAATATCCATTAACGGAGAATCTGGTGCCACTCCCGCTAATAAATCTTGATTATGATCTGCTCCTATTACACTCGACACTAACGTTCCATGGTTAGAATAAATCTGCTCAACATTTGAATTAGTCATGGCGTCATAGATGTATGGATGAAAATTTGAAAGATCGGAGCCATCCTTTTTTATTCCTTCATCCAAAATCGCAACGACCACTTCGGGTGACCCTTTAGTGCATTTCCAAGCTTCACAAGCATTAATGCCTGTTGGCGGAAAAGATTCTTTGCCTGGAATAACGATTCCGTCATTATCTAAGCCCCATTGATATTTATATAATGGTTCTTCCGAACAATTTTCATGAGAAAGTCGTGTCACCTTATACAGCATAACGGGTGTAGTAAATTCAAATTGGTTGGATAGTTCAATTTGCCCTACTAGATCTAAAACATTGGCATCAGGATCAGTTAAGGCTAATACGTAAATATCTAGCCCTGACATTTTTCCTAGATTCTTAATCGGCCAGCTACCAATCCAATCATTTACCTGTTCAAGGCTGGTATTCGGTGGCACTCCTACGTTAATGCAATTGGTTGCATGGGAAATTCCCAATAATGGATTTTGATATGAGTTACCAACATATTCAATATAACTAGAATCAATCGTAATGATCGAATCCAAATTCAACGTTTCACTTTCTAATACAGCGTAGTTGTAATTGCTGGTTTGCAACTCTGGGTTTTCGGTAGAAATAATGTTACGATATTCACCAAAGTCAGTCACCTTGATCTGGCTATTGCCTATTCGACTTTCTAATTCTGCTTTTGATATTAGTGGTGAAACATAGATTAGTTTAGCATTAGAAAGTTTGTACAAGTTAACCTGCTGTTGGCCATACCTGTATGAGTTTTGAGAAAACAAGTTATTTGTACCAAATAACAGAAACAAACTTATCGTATATATTTTTAAGTTAATTATCTTTTTAGTCACTTTTATTTATAATTATAAGTTATAAACTTTCACTAAAGTAACAATATATATGATATTAAATATATTTTTATTGATTTTATTTTATATTAAATGTACTCTTTGTAACAATTAAAGAATACATAGAATTAACAAAAACCGCATTTAAAACACCTTAAAGGCAACAATAAGCAGTTTTCAATTAAACAAAATCCATAAAAATTAATCACCTATTACAACTACCTTAAAATACAAATCATATCATGACTTTTTAAGACATGACTTTTAGGCTTAAACAAAAAAAAGGTCCCCTTCGTTAGAAGAAAACCTTTTAAAAAGTCAATTTGAGTTTGGTTAGCTTTGTGCTACCTGTTCTAAGTGATATCTTACTAATTCGTCTACAGGGTTGGTTACAATTCTATCTACCTTTTTGCCATGATGAGAAAGGATACGGTTCAAGGAATCTTCAAAATGGAATGCTATGGATCCTACAAAACCAACATTATAGTCTTTATAATCTTTGTAATTTACGATACGATGTTGCACAAAATCATATAGAGCCTTATATACAACGCCTCCTAATGTTACATCCTCTTTATGGTCGCTAAAGAACTTGGCGAAAGAAGCAAGGTAAACGTTAGGGTTCTTTCTTTTATAAACATTAGTAATGATTTCGGCTTCATCTGGACTAAAAGTTTCTTCAAAACTTTCTCGTACAGATTCTGGCATATCTCCTCTGAAATACATTCTCAACAGTTGCATTCCTAAATGTGCTCCGCTTCCCTCATCCCCCAAGATGTAACCATGAGAAGGTTTATTATAGATAATTTCGTTTCCATCCCACGCACAAGAGTTAGATCCTGTACCTATAATACAGGCAAAACCAGGTTCATTCCCGAATAATGCTCTACACGCACCAAGAAGGTCATGTTCAACTTTTATTACTGCTCCATTAAAAACCTGCTTCAATCCACGATGAATTACGTCACACAAATCAAATGAACTACATCCAGCTCCGTAGAAATAAACTTGAGTAACCTGATCAACTAAGGATTCTACCTCCTCAAAACTTTCATCTAGCTTTTTCGATATAAATTCTGCAATATGAAAGTAAGGGTTAAAGCCCATTGTACGCTGCTCATGAACTACTTTGCCATTTTCATCTACAAATCTCCAGTCCGTTTTGGTAGATCCACTATCTGCTACTACTATCATATTTCAAATCTTGTTAAACGTTTCAAATATAAACATATTTAGAATATGCTTCTCACTTTTAGTTTTCCATACTTCACACTAATCCTACATACAAAGATAGCATTTTTTAATTATTGTTAAATAAACAATAACCATTTTTCGTATTTACACCGTAGCGTAATTATCTAAATTCCTAGACATTAGGTTTTAATCCAACCCTTACCCGCTGCGTGTTCAGCGATTTCAAACGAATTGGAAACTAAATACATAGGCACACCGCTATGCGTAACTTCAGATGCAATGTCTCGAACAATTTTATCTTTTTCATCATCGGTAACATCTCTAATGTACACCGCTTTTATTCTTCCCTTAAATCCTTCTACAATGGATTGATAATACTGAGCATCATGTTCCCCACTATCTCCTATTAGGATAAATGGTAAATCTTGAAAATCATTTAAAATGGTGCGAATTGACTCAACTTTGTGTTGGTCATCCTTTAAAAACTTATGATGATCAATACCATAGTCCCTGAGCATAAACGTACCTCTAGGAATTTCATTAATCTCCATAAAATGGTTCAGGAATTCGAAAAAGTTCCACGGACCATTAGATAAATAAAAAATAGGGTTTGTAGGTCGATCACTTTGTCCATTAACAAAAGCCTGATACAATTCTGTAACACCTGGAAATGCTAATCTGGTTTTTGCGTTTTTCCCAAATGTATTCTTAATCAACTGAACGATGTTTGGAACATCGGATTGCATTATAGTATCGTCTATATCACTTATAACTCCAAACTGGGCGGTTGGTTGCTTCAACTGAACCCAACCTTGTTCAACGGCCTCACCATCGTTAAATTTCACACTCAGCTCAACCTTCCTCCATAGGTCATTCGCTTCCGAAGAATCTTCAAGTTCTACTTTAAAATTAAAGTAACCTTCCTCATCCGTAACCTGATCGAATTGCTCTGTACCAACCTTAAGAGTTACGTTTTGAAATTTTATTTCCCTAGTATTTAGAAGTTGAAACATCCTTACGGCATTGGTAACAAAATCGTCCGACTCTTGAGCTTCCTTAATTTCCTTTTCTTTAATTAACCTTCCACTACAACAAAGATAATTTTCAACTTGATATCCATGATAGATCATTATTTTGCAATTCTCCGATCCCACCTTAAGTTTCCATACATGATCTCGGACACCATCTATGCCACGTTCTATTAAATGAATTGACTTCTTAAGATACTTCATAGCTACTTCTAGTAGTGATTAATTATATGTAAATGTAACGGCATTCCATGATAGTTACCAAATCTAATAAGCAAAAGCCTATTACCTGTATCTAAAATTGTTTAATAGGTCCAAGAATGTTACTTTTATCATAGTTCAATTTAAGATGCATGAAATTTATCAATCACAGCAGAGTCTTACTAGTCTTTTTATTTGTAGTTAGTTATGGACTTTGTCAAGCTCAATCAGCAAAGAAAATATTGGTTAACGTTACCATACAGGAGAAAGAAAACCAACCTACCATGCAACGTTATGAAAAGCTTAAAGACGGAGCACAATTAGTTTATATGCCGAATAAGGCATTTTCTAAAGCACGGATTTTCCGACTTGAATTAGACCCTTCAACAACTCGAAAAAAATATCCAGAGGCCATTCTAACAGAATTAAAAATTCAATTCTTTGCTGGCGAAGATGTGCAAATCGGAGTTTGGAAAAAGTCTTACGATAAACCTCGTCATAAAGGTGAAATTTATGCAGGTATGGATGATGAGCCTAAATTGATGAAACGAGCGAAATATGCTGTGGTTACTGCTAAAATAAAAAACAAGAACAAGGAACTTTTGGTGAAGACTTATATCCGACTTAAGAATTTTTAAAGCCTTCCGCATTTTATAATGCTTGGTACTTAATCAAAAAAAGTAACATCCTGTTTGAATCTTAAAGGGGACTTATCGTTATTTGCATCTCTTATCGACCACCCGTAGTTGGATAAATTATTAATCATAGCATATTATTGGCCCCCAGATGGAGGTGCTGGCGTTCAACGCTGGTTAAAGCTAACCTCATATCTAGCAGATATGGGAATAGAGGTTCATGTAGTAACTGTGGATCCTAATGAGGCAAGTTACATGATTACGGATCCAACACTGATCAAAGATGTAAATCCTAAGGTAAATGTACATTTAACGAAGTCCTTCGAACCTGTTAACATGTATGCAAAAATGGTTGGTAAATCTAAGGTACCCGTAGCTGGTTTTACAAACGTAGACAATACTAACTGGAAGCAGAAACTGGTTAATTTCATCCGAAGTAATCTATTTATTCCAGATCCTCGTAAAGGTTGGAGTAAATATGCCATTAATAAAGCTTCAGAGTTAATTGAAAAGCATAACATCAAACATGTTGTAACCACCTCCCCTCCTCACTCTGTTCAGGTTACTGGATTGAAGTTGAAGAAACGTTTTGGTGATAAGATTAAATGGATTGCAGACTTTAGAGATCCATGGACCGATATCTATTACTACAAATTACTCAACCATTCTGCTTGGTCTCATAAAATCAATGCTAAATACGAAAGATTGGTAGTTGAAAATTCTGATTTAATTGTAACTGCCGGTAAAAAGTTTGAGGAGTCGTATAGATCAAAAACAAACAAGGTTAGTGATAATAAATTTAAAGTAATTCAAAACGGTTTTGATCCTAAGGACTTTGAAAACGTGGAGAAAACAAGTCTAAACAACCCTACTTTTACTATTACTTATACGGGAACCATTTCAGACCATTATCAGCCTGAAGTATTCTTTGAGGCATTAGCAATGCTTACTAACAAATATCCTGACGGTCCGATTAAGTTCAATCTGGTTGGTATTATTTCAGACTCACTTAAGGACTTTATTGTATCTAAAATTGGTGATCGCGCTCAATTCAGACCTCCTGTAACCCATGGAGAAGCAATTGCAAATATGTTAGACGCGCACGTTTTGCTACTTATTACTCAAGGAACGGAAGGTACAATTCCAGGAAAAACATTTGAATATTTAGCCTCTCAAAACAGAATCGTTTGTGTTGGAACTGGTGATGCGGGTAAAGCATTAGATAAATGTGAAGCAGGAAAGAGTTTTGAACGCCACCAAAAGGAAGATATTTTCAACTATTTGGATGAAGCTTACCATGACTTCCTAAACAAAGTTCCTTTTAACATTAAAAAGGACGAACTGGTACATTACTCCCGACCTGGACAAGCTGCCGCCTTGGTAGAATTCATTAAGTAAATCTACTTTCCTAAAGTTTCTTTTATAAACTTAAAGCCTCAACGTTAGTTTAACATTTCGTTTACTATTACTTTTGTGCTAGTAATTTGTTAATCAAGTATTTCACATGACAGATCAAGAAAAAAAATACGAACATCTAGTTTCTGTAATCTCTGACAAAATAAGAGTATTGAACCTAGAAATAATTGAGGAGACGGAAGTTTCAGATTTTTGGCTTTATCAGGTTATTTATGTAAAGGAAGACAAAATAATGACCGAACACGTTATCGGTCGTGACATGAGTGATGCACTATATCGTCTAAGTAAAATCTTAGAAATGCCATTAACGAGATTCCCTTCGTTTCTTAAAAATCAGTAAAGGAAAAAAGGTTATCCGAACGGGTAACCTTTTTTTTTCTCTCATCAAATAAAGTTTGTGATCAACATGGATCGCTACAACTTATTTAGCTAGGTCACCTGCTTGACTAACCCAATTATCTCTTTCAATTCTTCCTGGGAAAAACTCTATTGCCTTGGTTACAGACTGAACATCCTCAGAAGTAAAAGCGCTAATTTGTTTAAAAGTCCAAATGCCCAAAGCATTTAGTTTCTTCTCTATAAACGGTCCAATTCCTTTAATCAATTTAAGGTCATCTTTGTCCGATTCTGTTGCGGACCCTATACTATCGAAATTGATTAGGTGCTTCTTGGCCGCCACTGCATCAAGTGCAGCCTGTTCTTTTGCATTAGCTCCACTTACAGGTGCTGCAGTTACCGCTGTCGCCGCACTTACACTTGTACTAGCATTTTTAAGTTCTTTTATCGCAGCCCAAAGTTTACTGTTTTCTTCAGTCAGTTGACCAATCCGTGTTTCTAATCCGCTTAGATCTACACTTTCTCCACTTGCAGAACCAGAAACTGCACTTAAACTTGTCTCAAAACTAGATAAGCTTTCATTTTGTTCAATGTTAATTTTCACCTCTTTATCAAGGTTTAAACTTAAAGACTTAAAGGATTCATTAATTGAATCCAACTGGCTATTTTGTTCGGTTTGCTCTTTGGAAATTAGCTTTCGGTATTCCTCATATTCTTTAATAAGTACATACTGAGTACTTTCTTCCTTTTTTCTAGTTGCTAATAACCAACCAAGGATACCGGCCAGAATAATGATCACTGCAATTGAAACAATGGCCCAGCCTTGATTCATTGTAATTGCCAAAATTGATGTGTACGTATAATTTGTAAGCATAGCTTTTATCTTTTTCTAATATTTAATCTATCTAACCTCAACTTGAATCCTTCTATTCTTTGCTCTTCCCTCTGGTGTAGAATTATCTGCTACAGGTTCTTTTTCCCCTTTCGAACGAATTTCCATTTTATCGAGTTTTATCCCTTCGTAACGCAAATAATCCCTCACATTTTTTGCTCTGTCCAAACCTAATTGTTCATTGGCTTCATCCTCTCCTAAATCATCGGTATGTCCAGTAATTACAACTTTTCTTTCTGGATACTTATTAAGGTAATTTTTCAACTCAATTTGATATGCTCTTAAAGTTCGATCTGGATTAAACTGCTTTTTTCCAAATTCGCAGTACAACGTTTTATTAGCAACACCTTGATCGATTACCTCCTGAATTTCTTTAGATATTTCTCCAATTCCAATCGACAATCCATTTACCTCAGATTCTGATTGATTAAACAAATTTTCTTTTGCAACTAAATCAATCTTAATTCGATCTGGATTAACACCGTATTTAACCAACGCTTCTTTTACACCTAACATTCTATTGAAAGCCATAGTGCTATCTGAAATATTTTCTGCATGCATTAACTGAGGATTGAAATTCCCTTTAAGTTTGATAAGTGCAGAAGGTTCTCGGTTTAAATACATATATAACGAGTCGAAACATGCTACTTTCCAATCTGGCCAACCAACATCTATAATCCCTTTTTTAATGGTTGGTACACCTTTAAAGTTAAATAAAGACGTTCCATCCACCCCTGCTATATTGAATTGTGCTAAAGGCTTAACCACCTCCGCAACAGGCTCAACATTAGAATCTGTTTCAACCATTGCTTCTTCACCACAGATTCCTCCTGGCAAACCAAGCACTCTGCATGTCCAATGGTGCGAACCGACCAAAAACAAGACAATGAATCCGAGAAATATTAATAGCTTTTTCATTAGCTCTCAAACGTTTCTGCTAACATAGAAACATTTATGAAGACTAATTTGTAAATTAGATTAAACAAGGAAAGATTTCGGTAAACCTTAAACAACGCCTAAGAGGTGTCAAAAGCGAAAAACCAACTTCAATAACGACAATTACGTTCACCCAAACGATCTTCACCTACTATTTTCGTAGGTGAACAGAAATAAAAATTTTAAATCTCTTTAGCGGGATTTCCAAACAAAGTCTGTCCTTCTTCTACTGAACTAACAACCACTGCTCCTGCTCCAATTCGAGCATTTTTACCAATTTTTACACCATCTACCAAAACAGCACCAGATCCTACAAAAACTCCTTCTTCCAAAACTACTCCATCTCCAATGGTCGCGGATTTACCTATATGAACGTAATCCCCTATTTCTGTTTCAACTCCAATAATTGCATTGATCTTTATATTGCAATATTCTCCAATGCTCGATCCTGCCTGCAAATTTGTACCCGCTTCAATTAAATTGCCATGTCCCATTTTACAATCACTTGCAATATTTGCACTGGCTGAGATAATGTTGATGGCTTTCTTTTTATATTCTTCTTCAATGCGTTGAGCCAAATGCTTTTTAAAAGAAGTTTCATCCGAAGCAACAAAATATTCGCATCGATCTGAAATCATAGATAAATATGCGTCTTCCTCATAAGAGCCTATGATAGCAACTCCATTTACTTCTCCAGCATCCTCTTCCAATTCCTCATCCA
>JAHDFW010000149.1 GCA_020627945.1 Cytophagales bacterium | reverse complement strand
TATGGACAGAAGCAAGTAATTTTATTCTACAAAAAACTATCTAAAGACCTTAGAGCAAGGTATTTGGCTAATGTGAATAGATAATACAATTACTCGGTAAGTCTAAACGAGTAAATGTGTTCGAAATGACAAAAATTTATTTACCCTGACCATTTAGTAGTCCAAACACACTATAATGGCGTATGAAATTAAAGCCCTTTGAAACTACTTCGAAGGGCTTTTTTTATTCTATTTCTTCTCTTCTAAGCTAGCAACTATCCTTGCCACTGATGCATCTCCAGTTACGTTGACTACCGTTCTACACATATCCAGTATTCGATCTACTGGAAATATGATGGCAATCCATGCAGGGTTCAAATCAACTGCTTGTAATACTAAAATCATCATGATAAGACCTGCACTTGGGACTGCAGATGCTCCAATAGAAGCTACGGTTGCCGTTGCACCTATAACCATGAGTTGAGTCATACTTAGGTCCACATAATGCATTTGAGCCAAAAACACTACTGCTATGGAAATGTAAAGACTGGTTCCATCCATGTTTACCGTTGCACCAATTGGCAAAACAAAACTTGATACTTCCTTGGGTACATTTAGGTTATCGTGAACGCAATCCATAGTTACCGGTAATGTTGCTGCGCTAGAACTTGTAGAAAAAGCTACTGTTTGTGCCTTAAAGATCCCTCGTAAAAATGTAATTGGATCAACCTTACCTTTGGTAAATAGCAATACCAAGAATGGATAAATTATTATCATTAGGAATAAACCTAAGACGACATTAAAAGAATATGTTCCTAAGCCCGCAAACAAATCCATCATCTTAGCGGGGTCATTAGGTGCCATTTCAGAAATTTTTCCTGCTAACAAACAAAACACGAAAAACGGTGCTCCTTTCATTACTACATCAATCATCTTAAGAAAGATGTCATTAAAGCCATCAAACAGTTTAATTATAGGTTCGGCCTTTACCGGGTCAATCATCAGTAACACTGCTCCAAAAAACAAGGCAAAAAAGATAATCTGTAACATAAATCCTTTACCCGTCAAGGCATAGAAGATATTGCTAGGTACAATATCAACCAAAATTTGTAACGGCCCCTGTTCCTTTCGTTTCGCTGAATTTTCGGTACCATTATTTACCTTATCAAGTGCTTTCTGACTTACTCCATTAGCTTCTTGAACAGCAAAACCCGAGTATTTAGGGTCATTGGAGAAGTTTTTACCATCCGCAACATTAACCCCATTTTCAGCAGCCCATTGTTCGTATTGCAAACGATTACTTACTCTCAAGTTTTCATGCATAGATTCTCCAGGTTTGAACGTGTTTACAATAAACAAACCAATCGTAACAGCTAAAAAAGTTGTTCCTAAATACAACCCTAACGTCTTGAATCCAATTCTCCCCAACCTCTTAATATCCGAAATCTCTGCTACTCCCTTTATTATCGAAAACAAAATCAACGGAATCGCAATTAGCTTAAGTAGGTTGATGAAAATTGTTCCAAATACTCCTACCCAATGAACTACTAATTGACTCCAATTCAATCCCCAAACTTGTTCCTGACCCAATTTACTGGTTAGAAGAGCAAATAAAACTCCTAATACAAGTCCAATAATGATTTTCCAATGAAGTGCCAATTTCATAATGTTGGTGTTAAATAGTTAGAATTGGTATAAAAGTAAAAAAACCATCCTATTTAGTCTGAAATAAATGGATGGTTTTTAATTAATGTTTCTTGTATGATTCTCTAGAGAATATCCTTAATGATTTTTTCAATCGAAACTCCCTCTGCTTCAGCTTTGAAGTTACGTATGATTCTGTGTCTCAAAATTGGCACTGCAACTGCCTGTACATCTTCAATATCTGGTGAATATTTACCATTCAATAAAGCATTACACTTTGCTGCAATGATTAGGTTTTGAGATGCTCTTGGTCCTGCACCCCACTCTAAATAGTTATTGGTAACGTCTACAGCAGTATCTTTACCTGGACGGGTTTTACCAACTAGCTTTACCGCATACTCAATTACTGGATCTGTTACTGGAACTTTTCGTACCAAATTCTGATAATCAATAATTTGCTGCCTGTTCATTACGGCCGTTGCTTCCGTCTTTTCAAGCTTAGTGGTACGTTGCACCACTTCCATTTCCTCTTCTGGTGAAGGGTAATCCAAAACGATGTTGAACATAAATCTATCCAATTGTGCTTCTGGCAATGGATAGGTTCCTTCTTGCTCAATTGGGTTTTGTGTTGCTAACACAAAGAACGGTTTGTCCAAATCGTATCTTGTACCGGCCACAGTCACGGAATATTCCTGCATGGACTCTAGCAATGCTGCCTGAGTTTTAGGTGGAGTACGGTTAATCTCATCTGCCAAAATGATATTGGCAAAAATTGGTCCTTTTACAAACTTAAAATTACGCTCCTTATCCAATGTTTCTGAACCTAAAATATCAGAAGGCATTAAGTCTGGAGTAAACTGAATTCGATTAAAATCTAAATCTAAAGACTTTGCTATAGTGTTAATTAAAAGAGTTTTTGCCAATCCCGGCACTCCTACCAACAAACTATGACCCTGACAAAAGATCGATGTAAGCACCAATTTAACGGTCTCGTGCTGCCCTACAATTACTTTTCCTATCTCATTTGTAAGATTCTTGTAGTCTTCGAAAAACTTGTCGGCTAATTCCTGTTCTGACATATTGTTAAGTTCTAACTCTTTTAAATTTTTGGATTCTAGAGATCAATATTTGTACGACCCCTGAAATTTTAGATGCACAAAATCACAAAAAATTGTTAAACGGTCAAATTAATTCACCAATTTACAAGTCTTGTAATCCTGATCTACATCAATATACATTCTATTAACGGCCTCTCTAAACCACTTTTCTAACTCAAGTGATTTTTTATCCGTCAATGCTGCTTCCGATATCTTTATATAATCATCGGACAAGTTTGCCATATGTGGCTTTGTTTTCGACTTAAAATAAATAAGTCTATATCCTTTTGTACCATCTTGCGCCGTATAAGCTATAGGTTCGCTTATGTCTCCTACGTCCATTGTATCGATCACAAAAAACACATTAGACTCCAATTGATCTAAAGGTAGTTTGGTGCTTGCCGTTTGGGGATCGGAAAAGAGTCCTCCAGAAGCAGCAGTAAGTTGATCTTCGGAATACTCGCGAGCAGCCTTTTCAAATGACATCGAATCAGCTTCAATCTTCTTTTTAAGATCCATCAAATATAGTTTTGCAGATTCACCATCCGAATTGGACGCATCTGGCTTTAATAAAATATGTCGCGTATTAAATTTTGCTCCTCTTCTTTCTATCAATTGAATCAAATGGAAGCCAAATTTAGATTCAACAGGTTCTGAAAGTTCTCCAGGCTGAAGACTTCTCGCTGCTGCTTCATATTCTGGTACAAGTTCTCCTTTACCAAAAAATCCCAACTCTCCTCCATTATCAGCTGATCCTGGATCTTGAGAATACAAAAGAGCCAAATCCTTAAAATTATCACCTCTCATAATTCGTCCTCTAAACTCATTAAGCTGATCTATCACCTTTTGTTTTTGCTCCTTACTTACTTCTGGAAACTTCACAATTTGTCCTACCTCTGCTTCTGCTGGAAAGTATGGTAAACTATCCTTCGGGAACCTTCTAAAAAACTGACGAACGTATGCAGGGGTAACTTCCACATTTTGCATAATCTCCTCTTGCATACGCTGTATTAACAACTGCTCTTCCAATTGTGGACGTAACTCTTTCTTAAGTTCCGAAACACTTTTACCATAGGCTTTTTCCATAGCTTCCTCTCCTCCAAACTGCATTATGAAATACTGCATTCTTCGATCAAGTTGAGCATCGATCATTCCTTCATCTACCACAATGGAGTCTATATCTGCCTGTGCAACAAGCATTTTATTAATCACCAATGATTCTAAAACATCGCAACCATCACCAGTTACTGGATACCCATTCTGTTTAGCTTGATACAATGCTATGTCAAATTCAGATTGGAGTACAATTTCTCCATTCACCTTAATGATAATTCTATCCAATACCTGACTATCATTTAGCGGTTGAGCGTTCAATACTGACGAAAAAGTTAGCATTAACGCAAATAGACCAATAACAGGTACTATATTTAATATACGAATGTTCAATTTATTCAATGATTTCAAAGTGTTTGTTACGTTTCGCATCGTTGTAAATAGCTTCTTCAAGCTTCTTAATTAATTCAGTCTTTCTTTTGTTTACTATGATATTTTGAATTTTATCACGCACAAACTCTAACGGCGAAATCTCATTAGATATTTTATAATCGTTTATTTTTATTAAATAAACAAAGGCTGAATCCTTAGATTGAATGTATCTATGGTGTTGTAGGTAGTTGGTTTTATTAGGAATTGACTGTAACGGTGAATCTCTTACCACATCATCAAATCTAAACCAAGTAGAGTCTTCATATGAGTACTTAACAGCATTTGTAAGACCATATTCCTTCAGTTTTTCATAATTTTTTGCTTGAGACGAACGGAACCAAACTTTAGCTTGATCAATTTTGGGTGCATCTAATGGTATTTTAAGGAAATGACATCTTACGATATTCTCCTTTAATTCAAAGTTATCCTTTTCCTTATCATAATAAGCTTGAATCTCCTTCTCAGAAACCTCCGTGTTCAATTTTTGCTGAACATATTGCTTCTGATATTCATATACCATTAACTGATAACGATAATCTTCTATCTTCTTCTCAACCTCGTCTTCTGACATGCTGCTGTTTTGCTCAGCCTGCTTCAGCATTAATTGACGTTTAACCCAATTTTCAATATAATGAGTAACAATCCTTGCCGAGTCTTTCTCCGCTCCCGCACTAACTTCTATTCCGCTTAAATCCGATTCATAAAGATAATTTTCACCCACACGGGCTACTACTATCTCATTTTTATCACCCCCTGTATCTTCTTTCTGAACGAAATACTCACAAGACGACAATGTTAAGGCAATAAGCAACATTGATGCAGTAAATGGAAGACTCCTCCCATTAAATATTGACTTCTTAGATATGCTGCTTAACTCCTTCAAATCCCTTAAAACTCAGTGCTCTTATTTTTTAACCAACTTATCAAACTCAGGTTGATTAAGAGTATAGGTGTATTTACTTCTTAAAGATTTTATCCACTCCTCTTCTAACTTCCCTTGGTAATCAGAAATAAGTAATCCTTTCGTCTCTTCAAATTTCTTTGGACCCGCTGGAATTTTCTCTTCTACGTGAATATAGTAATAGCGATCTTTATAAACCGTGCGATACTCTCCTGGCTCCCCTGTCAATTTATCGAAGTAAGGTCGATCTTTCAACTCGTACTTCCCAGACATTGCATCCAACCTTAGACTCCCATCTTTGTTAAACGCACTCTTTAGTAATTTAAGATCTTCGTATTTCTTACTCTTATAATCCTTAATCGCATCTCCTAAAATCCCTGCATTTTCAGCGTGCATAATGGTCATCTGATAGCGATCATCCCAATTGTACTTGGATTTGTTAGATTCAAAGTACTCTCTAAGTCCAGTGGTATCCTTAATGGCTTTGGTCCAAACTTTCTCATCCATAAGTTTAAACAACAAGATTCCATATCTATACTCCTTAAGCGTATAACGGTATTCTGGATATTTATCTTCAAGAAATTCCTTTTCATATGCCATTAACGATTCGTTTACAAAAGATTCATAATGCTTTTCAGCAACCATTTTTGGCACTCCAGTCTGCTTAAGTTCTTGTCTCTTTTCTACATGCTCAAAATATTGTTTTACTGAGTACCTTCTATCATTGATCGAAAATAGTGTAGTCGTTAACTTTTTAAACTCAGGATTGTGTTTCCACTTTGCTTCAAGAACCGTTGAATCAATTTCATCAAAAGCAAGAGTCTTCAACTTTCCATTCTCTACAAAGTTGTTCTCTTTTTTAATTCTCTTAATAAAAGCCGTTTTAGGTAAATTGGATCTTGGATCTCTTTCAATTTGCATTTTAAGCGCTCTTTTCTGCTTATCGTAAGATTCAATTGGCTTTTTCTCATTAAGTTTAAGAATGTGGAATCCATAAGGAGTTCTTACCGGTTTAGAAATCTCTCCTACTTTTTCCATTCCAAATGCGATGTCTTCGAATTCTGGAGAAACTTTACCTGTACTAATCCATGGTAAAGACCCTCCTTTATTAGCTGTTCTAGAATCCTCGGAAAACTGAGCACATAAGTTATTCCAATCTCCACCCTTTGCTAACTCGCTGTAGATGTCATTAGCCTTCTTTTCAGCAATTTTAATGTCTCCAGGATTCATCCCTTCATTAGCACTTATCATTATATGAGAAACTCTTACTTCCCCTCTAGCTGGTCTTCTATCAATAATTTTTAAAATATGATAACCGAATTTGGTTCTTACAATCTCAGAAATTGCCCCTACCTCGGTTGTATAAGCAGCATTCTCAAATGGATAAACCATTTGTAAAGCACTGAAGTATCCTAAATCACCAAAGTTTTTCTTAGCACTTGGATCTTGAGAAAACTTCCCTGCAACTCTACTAAAGTCTTCACCATCGGTAGTAACATACCCTCTAATCTCATTAATTCTTTTAAATGCCGCTAAAGTATCTTGAGGTGTAGGATCATCTGGGAAACGAATCAAGATATGAGAAGCTCTTACTTCTTGTTTTTTACGCTCATAAGCTTGCTTAACTAATTTCTCGGTAACACTTCGCTCAGATAAATAAGGTTGAGCTAGTTGCTGCTCATATTGCTTAAATTCTGATTCAAATTCTCTAGTAGTATCATACCCCAGTTGTTCGGCTTCTTCCACCTTTAAACGAAAATTAATATATAAATCTAAATACTCTTTTAGACTATTTTCGCTGTAAGCATCACCAGATTTGGAGTTATTTTTGTCATACACATATTTAAATTCGTCAACCGAAACTTTATCATCTGCTACAGTTAGCAACAGAGGTGAATCTTCACCTTTACTTGCAGAACCACTCTTGGTTGTTGATTTACAAGAGTATAGCACAGCCGCTAACACCAACAATAATCCGATTTTTCTCATAGTTTTCGCCATATTTAATATCTCAAAGACTCGATTTTATTTAAACGGCGCAAGATAATTTATATTCTAATAGCTTGCAACAAACAAGTAGATTAGTTGACGCCCCACTTTCACCTATTATTGAAGGGATAATAAATCATTATCCGCAACAAAAAATTTTGTTTCAACAAATATTCATCACAACATTTAACATTAAATCACATAACTCAGTCCAAGAATTAGATTTTTTTAGTACATTGCTATGTAAAATTTTAGATAATTATTCTGGATCAAGAAACTATAAAATGCCCTCATTGCTCTTCACTTAAGAAGGTAAAAAACGGAAGTTACAAGGGGAAACAGCGTTACTTATGTAAGGACTGTGGATCAACATTTTTCTCAACTACCAATACCTCAATCCATTACATCAACAAACTTGAATCGTGGAAGCAGTTTGTGAAAACTTTGCTCTCTTGCAAAAAGCCACCAACCCTAAATCAACTTTCGAAACAATATAGTATAAGTAGTAAGACTGCACATACTTGGAAACACAAGTTTTTATCTTCTTTAATTGAGATTAACAATCTGGATTTATCGGGAAAAGTGGAAATGGAATTGGTATTTATTCCTTTTAGTACAAAGGGTAAACAAAGCTTGAGACAAACGGATAATGAGCGTGAGGCTGAAAAAACATTGTTGAACAGCAATCAATATTCGTGTTTTCTTTGTTTAAGAACCCCAGCAAATGGAGATTTCGATTTTTACCCTATTCAGGTTACACCTGGCAAAAAAATAAATAAAGACAATATTGATAAAACGCTTGCTTCTATTGGTTTACCTTTTGACGCGCATGTCGTATTTAAAAAAGATAGCTTAATTGAGGAGTCTATTAATAATATCGAACTAAAACGCTTTACTTCCGTAGAACAGTTAGACGATATTAAGCAAATAATGAACAATTTTGAAGCTTGGACCAAGTCCTTTAACGGCTTCTCAACTAAGTATATATGGAATTACTTAAAATGGTTTAAATTAACCACCATTTTTTCAAATAACGCGGATACAGAAGATTATTTAAACAGAGCTTTAAATGACAGTAAGGGATGGGTACGATTTATGATGATTAATCATTATTATCGGGAGTTTATGGAAGTGGGGAAATCTACCTAAGATTTTTGCATGACTTCATATCTGGATAACATTGGCCGCGTTTATTTGCTGAGAATATTGGGTTTCTCTCTGAAATACGTGGTAATAAATAAAATACAATATGAGTCTAAGTAAATGTTGGAAATTGGGATTGACCGTCTTAGCTGTTATTTGGTATAACACCAATACATATGCGCAACTCTACTCCGAAGATTTTAGTACATATAGTGCAGGTACAGGAATAGATCAAACAGGCGATGTAGGTGATTATCCCACAACGGTAACCGCTTGGTCATTAGACGTTAGTGGGGCTTCTTTAACTGCCTCCGGCGACTATGTTCAAACGGTTGGTACGGGCGCAAGTGGTATTCTTCAATTTCAAGATACTGATGGTCCTGCTTTTTGGCAATCTTCCCCTATTGATATCAGTTCTTGTGGTAGTACCGTTTCCTTTAGTGTAGAAATTTCCGCTGTAGGAAACCTTGAAGCTTCGGGTCCAACTGATTATGCGGATGTAGAGTACAGTACTGACGGAGGTGCCAACTATACGTTAATTTCTGATTGGATGGGAAATGGAAGTGCCACACATACGCTGGTAGGCGACGGCACAACAACTGACTGGGGAACTGCAACCGTTTCAGCCTCTGGGTTATCTGGGAGCAGCTTCATCCTTAGAATAACTGGTGAAATAAATGCCGGATCAGAAAACATTAATGTAGACAATATCATTGTTAATGGAACCTGTGGTCCATGTACTAATCCTACAAATCAAGATCATACAATCACCTTTCCATCTATTGGGGGTACAACTCTCGATATTCAATGGACGGAATCATCAGATGGAAGTGGTAGCCTAGTTTACATAAACACTACCAACTCCTTCACAGCTCCTACGGATGGAACCGACCCAGGAACAGCAAATACAGTTTATGGTGGTGGAGAACAATTAATATATAATGGATCGGGTAATACTGTTTCAGTTACTGGTCTTTCTCCTACAACGGAATATTTTGTTCGGGTTTGGTCCTTTAACTGTTCTGGAGCAAGCATAGTTTATAACACTTCCACAGGCACGGACAACCCCAATTCTGCTACAACTACAGCAGCACCAACCTACTGCGCGCAAGAAACTTTTACAGGTATTGGTTCATCTGGAATATATGGAACTAAAAATTGGACAGGAGATGATGGTGGATCTTGGACAGCCACTGATGCTCGTGAAGATCAACCATTAAATGGTAAAGCGATTATGGTTAGAGCTGGATCCGTAACCTCCCCTACCATTGCAGGAGGTATTGGTGAAATTACCATTTCTACACAACGAGTTTTTACAGGCGGTTCTGGAACACTTAACGTAACGGTAAATGGAACTCTTGTGGGTACAGTCCCTTATGATGCTACTGTTCAGACTACAACAATTTCTGGAATTAATATTACTGGTAACGTTGACATTGTTATTGGTCCCCCTTCTGGATCTGGAGATAGAGTTGTAATTGATGATGTAACTTGGACTTGTTATGCAGGTGGACCATGTGGTGACCCTGCTCCAACAGATCAAGCCGACAATATTACTTTTTCCAGTATCACTGACACCTCGATGACCGTATCATGGACGGGTGCTTCTGATGGTACTGGAAGTTTATTAATAATAAACACCGTAAATACTTTTACTGACCCTACAGATGGTACAGATCCTTCAGCAAATTCTGTTTATGGTGGTGCTGGACAACAAGTAGTTTTTAATGGAACTGGAAATTCAGTAAACGTAACGGGCTTGGACCCGAGTACTGGATATTGGTTTAGAGTATATGCGTACAATTGTACAGGAACAGGAACCCTCTTCAATACTACTACTTCAACCAATAATCCGAATACGGATACCACTGTCGCCCCCATTGGTGTCGCTACTCAAATGCAATTTAGGTCTGTCCCACAAGTTTGTATCCCAACTGGAAGCGCTTTCCCATTAAAAGTTTGTGGAGTGGATGACTCGGGAATTATGGACGAATCGTACTCTTCCAATATTACACTCTCCATAAATACTCAGCCAGGCGGAGCAACTTTATCAGGAACTTTAACTCAAACTGCTCAAGCTGGTTGCGCAGTTTTTGATGACCTTAGTTTAGACGTAATTGGAGATTATACGCTTACGGCAACTTCAGGAGGACTTACTGGTAACTCTTCAACAATAAGCATTAATACTAGTTGCGTCGGCACATCTACTTGGGAAGGTTTAATTATTAATGAATTTTCTAATGGAACTGGTGGAGCCAGAGAATATTACGAGTTTGTAGTTGCCGGAGTATGCGGTCAATCAGTGGATATAAGAAATTTTATTCTAGATGATAATAATGGAACATTTACAGAAGATTGGCCAGAATCCAGTGGTGTCGCTAGAGGACATTTTAGATTCAAAGATGTATCTCACTGGGCGCTTATTCCGGTTGGTTCTGTGATTTTAATTTATAATGCGGATGATAAAAATGGCTCACTTTTATTAGCTGATGATCCTTACGATGCAAATGGTGATTCGCTCTATGTTATTCCACATAATAATGACGTTCTTTTTGAAAGATGTACCTCTATCCCGTACTATCTAGGAGTTGGAGATAATGATTCATCATACTCACCATGTACTTACACCAGTGTAGTTGGTTCTAGCTGGTCCTCAACTTTAGGTATCGCTAACAGTGCTGATGCAGTACAAGTTAGAAATGTCGATGGTT
>JAHDFW010000148.1 GCA_020627945.1 Cytophagales bacterium | reverse complement strand
TGCTCTCCCAAACCAATAAACTCAGATATTTTCCCAATTGATAACTCCACACTAATAACTGCAATAGAAAATAAACAGAACACCCATTGCCTAAGTCATATATATCCAATTTTTGTTTGTCAAAAATCGATTTATGGGGTTTACGTTCTTTCAACTGAAGAGCGCTGCGAATTAAATTATTCTGGCGGAGAAATTGTTGTACTGAAGAATAACTCATATTGGGGATCCATAATTCAGAACAACTGCACTGCCCTAATTAAAGAAATCAAAGCCGCTAAATACCTGGATGATAAAGATAAAGAATCGCTCATCGAGTTTATTAAACGCAAAAATAAGAACCCAATGCTCGGTGTACCTAAAATATAAAAATCAGAAACATTAGCTCAATGTGAAAGAATCATTCTTCTTTTTTTTCATAACTTTATATGAAGGTTAGCTTTTAACCTGTGCATTTTTTATGAAGGCAATTGTTCAAATACTAATTTTCGTTTTGATTTGTTCAAATAGCTTTGGCAAAAAAATCGTGACTTCATTTGAAGTAATGGTTGATCAGGCCAGTCATATTGTAATGGGAGAAATAATTACGGTAGACTCTACGTCTTATTCTTTCAAAGTAAACCATCTGATTGCGGGGAAGTTAAACAGTGACACTATATTAGTTAACAAATTTCAGGTTTGGCAATGTGACCCTAGAATAGAATATCAAGCAGGACAAAGGTCTATATTGTTTCTTCTGCTCCGAGGAGATAATTTTTACACGATAAATGGAGGAAGCGGGGAAATACTATATGAACACGAAGATAGTTTGTATATAGAAGATTATAAATACGCGTCTTTTCTAGAGTTAAAAAACGGTAAAATCCCAAGCGAATATCTAGTAAACCTAAAAACTTTTGTTAAAGCCATTCAGAAATTTAAATCGTGCGTTGATTTTGGCTTCGATGGAACTGAAGATGTCAACTCTGGAATTTACCCTTTTGCTTATAAGCTTGAGTGTGCGGAATTAGAAGATGGACTCTTACGTAACAATGACTTTTACATGTGGCTATTAAGCCGCTTAAAGAATTATCAAAGAATTTAATGATCTTAGAACCAATAAATTATATAGTTAACGTGAGTTCGGTGCTTATCGTAAATAGCGCTAATGATTAAAATGCAAAAATTCTCTGCAGGTTCTTTAATAACACTCGTGACATTAATTCTATCCTGTTCAACGCAAAGGTCTCCTTTGAGTACATACAATACCAGCAGAGAAGAGTTTCGATTCTCATACGAAAAACCTTTTACTAGAAATTTAATGCATTACAATAAGGCTCTAGAATATTGGCAGAAACCCACTTATAAAGAATTTTCCTCCCATTTTCCAAACACATTACAAGAATCTGCAGAGCACAACTTTTTCTTTTTCCCGGGGCAAATGCAAGCTGGTTCAAGAATAGAACTTTCCATTCAGTTTAATTCGCCTGCAAAAGCTCTTGACTATTTCGAAACCGCTTCTAAAAACTACCAACAAGAGTTTAAGGATTCCGAAAAATACTTTCTTTCATCGTTTTGCGTAGAGGACCAATTCGCCTGTGATAGCACCTTAGAACTAAAAAACTTCAACCTAATCAGACTCCTAAAACCAACGTATTGCGTAGGACAAGGAGATCGAAAACTTGGAGGAATTAGATCAACTATTTTCCTAAATAAAGATCAAAACATGGTCATTTGTGTGGCACAAGATGGTAGGTAAAAGTTAAGGTTCTTTTGGGACGTAATATCAACTCTACTTCGACCTAATCGCAATCACAGGATCAAGTCTAGAGGCGATAAAGGCAGGAATAAACCCAGCCAATAACCCAAGCCCTGCTGAAATTGAAATTCCTGTAGCAATGTTGGAAAAAGACAGCCGTAGCACTTCAAGAATCTGAATCTTTTCGACCATTACCATAATATAGTCTGGATGCAGAAAACTTCCTAAGAGCGCAGAAAACACCATTTTCATTAATTCTGGGCTCAACATCATCTGTATAAATGCCAATCCCACAACTCCCCCTAATACACTCAGGAAGGTGGCCTCAAACAGAAATTGAGTAAGTATAAAATAGTTTTGAGCTCCCAATGACTTTTGAATACCGATAAGATTTGTTCGTTCTTTAACGGATACGAACATAATATTGGCTATTCCAAAACCACCTACTAGCATCGCTCCTAACCCAATGAAAAATCCTGAAGAAGACAGAATAGCGAAAATACTATCCAACGCCGTAGTGAACATTTCAGGCCTGTTTAATGCGAAATTATTATCTTCTTTAGGTTTCAATCCTCGCACTTGTCTCATTAGTCCTGACAATTCTGCTTCTAACTCCAATAAACCAGGATCGCTTTCCATTCCCTTAATCGCAATTCTAGGTTCAGGCCCGCGTCGACTTTTTGTATAAAACTTGTTGAACGACTTATACGGAATCAAACAATTCAGATCTGGTGTTGCTCCGCCCATTTGAAAACTGCTGTTGCCTTGTTGCTCCATAATTCCAACAACAACAAACTTAAGCCCTTTACGCTTAACCGTCTTCCCAATGGGCTCTTCATTAAAAAACAAAGTTTGTGCTACTTCATGACCGAGAATAATGGCATTTCGACCTTGCTCCAACTCCATTCTAGTAAAATACCTCCCCTTTTCAATCTGAAGATCCGAGATCATATTAAAACCTTCTGATACTCCTTGAATTCCTGCATTCCCCATGCTGCTTCCATCATGAGTAAGTGTAACTCCTCCTTTAGCTCTAGAAATAGCAACTACATCAGAATTCTTTACATTCTTTTTCAAGAACATGTATTCCTGATAATTTGCACGTGGCCGCTGCCAATATTTCCACCATGGATAATCTGGGTTCTGAACAAAATCCCATGGCCAAGTTTCTACATAAATAACATTGCTACCAAGAAAGTTTAGATTCTCCTTAACCCCTTTCTCAATATAGTCCACAGCTGATAAAACAGAGACAATCGTAACAATTCCAACAGTAACTCCCAGAAGAGAAAGTGTCGTTCTTAAGAGGTTCTCGCGAAGAGCTCCTAAAGCAAATTTTAAGCTTTCAAGTATTTGATATAAAACGGCCACTCTCCAAATTTTTATCCAAAAATAAAAAATTCGGTATAACATTACTACCTTTGCGGTCGAAATTAAAAAAGAGACACGTAGATGAAGTTATCGCAGTTTAAGTTTGATTTACCGCAAGATTTGTTGGCTATGCATCCAGCAGAGACTAGAGACGAATCTAGATTATTGGTTTTGCATAAGGAAACAGGTGAGATAGAACACAAGATTTTTAAGGATGTTGTAGACTACTTTGATGAGGGAGATGTAATGATCGCAAATGACACGAAAGTATTTCCAGCTCGTTTATACGGGAATAAGGAAAAAACTGGTGCAAAGATTGAGGTTTTCTTGTTGAGAGAGTTGAACAAAGATGTTCACCTTTGGGACGTATTAGTTGATCCAGCACGTAAAATTCGTGTAGGTAACAAATTATACTTTGGTGAAAATGACGAGTTAGTTGCTGAAGTAATTGACAATACTACTTCACGTGGACGTACTATTAAATTCATCTGGAATCATGAGCCAGAAATGTTCTACGAAACTATTAACAAACTAGGACATACTCCACTTCCAAAATATATTGATCGTGAAGCTACTAAAGAAGATGCTGAACGTTACCAAACAATCTTCGCTAAGGAAACAGGTGCTGTAGCTGCTCCTACTGCTGGATTGCACTTTACGCATCACTTATTGAAGCGTATGGAATTGAAAGGAATCGACGTAGGAACTACTACACTTCACGTTGGTTTAGGTACTTTCCGTTCTGTAGACGTGGAAGATCTTACTAAGCACAAAATGGATTCAGAAGGATATACTATTCCTCAATCTACTGCTGACTTGGTAAATAACGCTTTAGATACTAAGAAAAGAGTTTGTGCTATTGGTACTACTACCGTTAGATCAATGGAATCTGCTGTAACTGCAAGTAACAGACTTAAAGCTCACGAAGGTTGGACTGATAAATTCATCTTCCCTCCTTACGAGTTCAAAATTCCTAATGCAATGATCACAAACATGCACACACCTGAGTCTACTCTATTGATGATGACTTGTGCATTTGGTGGATATGAAAACGTAATGAATGCTTACGAAATAGCGGTAAAAGAAAAGTATAGATTCTTTAGCTACGGAGATGCGATGCTAATTATCTAATTAGAATAAAATCTAAAACATTTTGAAAAGCCCTGACGATAAATATCAGGGCTTTTTCATTTACCAAGGTTACTTCCTGTTTTTGACATAAATCCACAGACCAACAACAAGAAAAACGAAACCAAGAATCAAAAAAACAATTTGAACCCCATCCAACAAACTCGCAATAGAGAACAAAAAAGTTGCTCCGCCGAGCCAAATTATCAGTCCAGTTATCCAACAACAACTTGAGCCTAGTAAAAAGGTAATCAAGCTTGTAAGCCAAAACTTTTGATACCTCTTCATAGATTATTTAGTTGCAGTTAATGAAATACTTTTCACTCTGGAAGCTAAATTCTTCGCTTCTTCACTATCTACATTAAAATCAAGCTCATTTGCCATTTTACGCAACTGAGGATCCGCAAGCATTAGTTCAAGGGGAAAAGCAGATTCCTTTTCTATTTTCACATCTTTAAAGCCCGCTTGACGGACGTAGTCTAAATAATCCTCTAATTTTTCAGCACCTGAAATACAGGCAAGATGTCCTGCTAAGGATTTCTGAATGTAATCGGGAAGTTCTTGTTCCAACACAACGTCGCTTATAGAAAGCCTTCCTCCTTTCTTTAATATTCGATGCGCTTCTTTGTAAACATCCGCTTTATTTAAAGATAAGTTTATAACACAATTGGAAATTACATGTTCCGCAATTTCGCTTTGGAGAGGTAGCGATTCTATATCTCCCTTAATAAATTCAACATTCTTAAAACTCCCTTGATTCGCATTCTTGTTTGCTAAGCCAATCATTTCATCTGATAAATCAACTCCAATAACTTTACCTGATGCTCCAACAACTGGAGACACAATAAAGGCATCGAAGCCAGCGCCTGATCCTAAATCGACTACTGTATCTCCTTCTTTTATTTGGGCATAAGAAGACGGGTTTCCGCAACCAACTCCTAAATTTGAATTATCAGGAACGGCTTCCAATTCTTTCTGAGAGTATCCTATTTCAACACCTACGGTTTTGGCATTTTGTGTTAAATCACAACATCCAAACAATTTAGACAAGGTGCTTCCTTGAACTGACTTCGCTAGGTTTCCGTAGCCCTCGACCACAGATTTTTTAACTATACTTTTATCCATATTAATAACTTTTATGATTAATGATGGAGCAAAGGTCTGTTCTAAAATCACCTTAAAAATTGATCTAGATCAATTTCGTAATCTAGTCATATTGTTTCGGATTCTACTTAAAGTTTCAGGTGTTATCTGAAGGTATGTTGCTAAATAATACAATGGAATTCTCTGTAAAAGAGAACCTTGATTTTCAAGCATGTACGAATATTTTTCTGCGGCTGTACGGTCTCTTAAAAATCGTTGATGACATTCTGTTGTAACAAATTCATTCTCAGCAGCGATTCTTCCCAACATTTGCCAAAACGAACTTCTTTTATACAATTCGTGTAAAGAATCAACACTTAACACTATCAATTTAGAATGTTCAATAGCCTGCAATGCCAAATCGCTAGGGGCTTGAGTGATTAGACTTGAATAAGAAGTAGTTATGGTATTTTCTTCGCAAAAGCAATTAGTAACTTCTTTGCCATCATTAAGATAGTACAATCTAAGTAATCCTTCTTCGATGTAAGCTATATGTCTGCACACTTTGCCATGAGAAACAAAATAATCTTTAGCTGCTATTTCTCTGACCTTCAAATAGGGACGGGCCAGTTCAAATACCTCGGGAGTATAATTTGGAAATTGTTCTAAATACTTTTTAAAAGATTCCATTCAATGTTAAACCTCATTTAATCTTAATACAGAACAAATTACTGTAATGTTACATGAAGTATTCTAATGTCCTTGTTGATCTATTTAGAACACCTGTAGTAAAATTACCGTCCTCCTAACGGATTTCCTTGTCCACCAAGGTTCATTTCTACTGGACTACCAAAACCATTAAATTCACCATCATCACGGTTGTAATCCAATCGATTGTTTCCATCCCACTGATGCAACTGAGACTTCCAGTTATAATTCCCAAGCCAACTATCAATATACTTTTCACCTTTTACGTCAGAGTGAATCATTTCGTAGTTGTAACCTGCTCTCGCTACATTCACAAACACAAAAAGTCTATTACTTTGACCTGTAACTGGAACATTGTAATAATACCAAATTTCATACGGCACTACTGAAGCCGCAGTTCCGGATCTACGAGTTGGATCATTACGTTCGTTTTCAATTTTGCTCGGAGGTCCGTATTTCAAGTAAACTCTACCTCTTTCAGTAATATAACCTCTTTGAGTTCCTGGAGAAAGATTCTCATCCGCATAATCTACCCAACCTTTATACTTCTCCCAGTAGAACTTTGGATTCTTTGGGTATCTCTTCTCCCAAAAAGTATAAAAGAAGTTACGAGCTTGCCATATGTCCTCGGTTTTTTCAATAACTCTAATCCCTGCATCTTCTGACGGATCAGAAATCGGTCTAAAGGAAGCAACGTACCAACGTAAATCTTTCAAGGTCATTTCTTCTACAAAAGTATTCTTCAACTTGTTCTGAGCCATTAACTCTTCTTCTTCCTGCGTAGGGTTACTTCTCTCAAAATACTTCCGCTTTACGGTAATCAATTCGCTTTCTTTATTTCTTACTTCCACTACTAAATTGTAATTCCCAGAAGGTAGTTTCTTAATATCCAATTCTCCAATCTGAGCAAGAAGATCTTTACTCTCCAGTTTTACAAACCTACCAACCGAACCTTCTCTTTTATAATTCTGTGCATTCTCAACGGACAATGAAACCAAAAACGGTTCCCCTTCAGGAATATTTCTGGTCATATCATACAACTCGAAGTAGTACTTTAAAGTTGAGTCTGCTTTAGGATAAAAAGTTGAATTATGTGTAATCAGTCGATATCCGTTTCTAGAATATTCATCTTGTTCTGGCCATTTAATATAACTATCCAACAATTGAACGTCACTTAGACTTCCTTTTTCTGCTGGAAAATCTAAATTCAATTCTTCCGTTACCGTAATTGGCTCGACATCAGTATTTGGGTCATCTAAAATAATTTCAGCAACATATTTACCTGGCTTAACATTTACTCTTCGCTGAGCATTGAAGTGATTGAAAAATGCCATTGAATCAATTTGCGGTGAGTTTAACAAGAAATTATCTGTGTAAACCACTTCCTCTCCTTGCTTCAGGTTCAACTTACAATCTACAAATGCTTGATATTTGCCATTTTCTTGTTGAACAAAATTAACTGTTGAAGTATGGATTCTTAGATAATACTCCAATGTCGTTTCATCCTTAGAATATTTAAATTTACCAAATCCAAGATTAGCAGAAAGTTTCTGAGCATTAACCGCTTGAAAGCCCATTAGAAACGCCAGAACAAAAACAGCAACGGGTTTATTAAATAATAACTTTTTCATAACTCTTTAACTCTTTTGGCAATCAGGTTTACGAAAATCTAATTAGCCAGTTCGTTCATATTATAAAACGGTCAAAAGCATTTTCTCCATAAGAATGATTCTTTGTTCTCAATTCATTCGTAACCATGCTCTCACATGTCAGAACATTCAAACGGAAGCATTTACATACTCTGTACAAAAGATTACTTTTGATCCATTATATTGCACAAATATACTACAAAAACATGGAGAACAACCGTATTGCAGTCATCGAACTATCATGCTTTCCATCTATTTGCTTCTTTAGGACGTTAAAACCCTATGGTAAGGTTGCCTTTGAAGGGTTGGAATCTTTCCCAAAACAAACGTATCGTAACCGTTTTGACATCCTAACTTCAAATGGAATTCAGACGATTAACATTCCCGTTAAGAAGTTTGCAAACAACACTCCATACCGAGAAATAGAAATCGACAATTCTACGGACTGGCAGAAGATGCTCCTTCGTTCATTAAAAACGGCATATGCAATGTCGCCTTATTATGAATATTATATTCCACAAATCGAGCAACTATTAACCGAAAATTATGGTCTATTAATGGAGTTTAATATTGAAACCATGAAACTTCTGCACAATTGGCTGCATATTAGTTGGGATTGGGAGCTTACAAATTCGTTTGAAAAGGTATATAACAATGAACTGTATGAGGACTTTAGAGACCTTAAAACAAAAAAACGCAAGAAAATCGAGGATTGGAACTGTGACAATCCGACATACTGGCAGGTGTTTGGCAAAAATTTTGTGAAAGGTTTAAGCGTGTTGGACTTAATTTTCTGTGAGGGACCTTTAAGTCCAAGGTATATTTAAATAGAATTATATGTTGCCTGAACGAATAATTCACTATAATTGTTCAGGTATACGTTAAATACAAAAGTATGGAACTAAAATTTTCGAAAAGACTGAAAGAGGTAGTAGCGATGAGTCGTGAAGAATCTATTCGGTTAGGCCATGGGTATATTGGTGTAGAACATCTACTTATGGGTATTTTAAAAGAAGGTGATGGATTGGCGGTTTCTTTAATTAAGAAACTAGGTGTTGCGATAGAAGACGTAATCTTCTCCTTAGAAGGTTATATCCAAAATACTGCAAAAACTGATTCAAAAGTTTATGGTAATATTCCATTCACCAGACAAGCTGAGCGTGTGCTGAAAAGAATTACTTCATTAGAAGCTCGAATTTTCAATTCAGATGTAATTGGTACAGAACATTTGTTACTTGCGATCCTTCGTGATCCAGACAGTGTTGCTGCTCAGGTATTAGAAGAATATGACATCAACTACAAAGTAGTGAAGATGTTGCTTAAAGATGACGAACCATCTATTCCGTTTTCTGGTCCAGATATGGATGATGAAGATGGTGAAGGTGAAGAGCCATTATTCGGTTCTGGTAAAAATCCTTCTCAATCTGCGAAAGGTGGAAAAAGAGGTGAAAAGTCAAGTACTCCTGTGCTAGACAACTTCGGAAGAGATCTTACTAAGTATGCGGAAGACGGAAAACTTGATCCAATCGTTGGTCGTGACAAGGAAATTGAGCGTGTTGCGCAGATTTTAAGTCGTCGTAAGAAAAATAATCCAATTCTTATTGGGGAGCCTGGTGTAGGTAAAACAGCAATTGCTGAAGGTCTTGCACTTCGTATTGTAGAGAAAAAGGTATCGCGTGTACTTTTCGGTAAACGTGTAGTAACATTGGATATCGCATCTCTTGTGGCGGGAACAAAATATAGAGGACAGTTCGAGGAAAGAATGAAAGCTGTAATGGCTGAATTAGAAAAGTCTCGTGATGTGATCCTTTTCATTGACGAATTGCACACAATTGTAGGTGCTGGTGGAGCTTCCGGTTCATTGGATGCTTCGAATATGTTTAAACCAGCGTTGGCACGTGGAGAAATCCAATGTATTGGTGCCACTACACTCGATGAATTCCGTCAGCACATTGAAAAAGATGGAGCTTTAGCTCGTCGTTTCCAAATGGTAATGGTTGATCCTACTACAGTAGATGAAACTATTGAGATCCTTGGAAACATTAAAGAGAAATACGAAGATCACCATAGTGTTAAATACACTGACAAAGCTATTGAGGCTTGTGTGAAATTCTCTGATCGTTATATCTCTGACAGATTCCTTCCAGACAAGGCCATTGACGTAATGGATGAGGCAGGTGCGCGTGTACACTTGAATAACATTCAGGTTCCACAAGACATCTTAAAACTTGAAGAAGAAATTGAGAAGATCAAAGCAGAGAAAAATGCTGTGATTAAAAGTCAGAAATACGAAGAGGCTGCTCGACTAAGAGATAAGGAAAAGCAACTAATTGGTCATTTGGATCAAGCTAAAGTGCGTTGGGAAGAAGAGTCTAAGTCTAAGCGTTACCCAGTGAAAGAAGAAGAAATTGCTTCTGTAATTGGAATGATGACTGGTATCTCTGTGAATAAAATCTCTCAGAAAGAAAGTGAAAAACTTCTTCACATGGGCGATGATCTTAGAAAACGAGTAATTGGTCAGGATGAAGCTATAGGAAAACTTAGTAAAGCCATTCAGCGTACTAGAGTTGGACTTAAAGACCCTAACAAGCCGATTGGTTCGTTTGTATTTCTTGGACCAACAGGTGTAGGTAAAACAGAATTAGCAAAATCACTTGCAGAATATCTATTTGACGATGAAGAGTCGTTGATTAGAATTGATATGAGTGAGTACATGGAGAAATTCTCTGTGTCTAGATTAGTTGGAGCGCCTCCAGGATACGTTGGATACGAAGAAGGTGGACAACTTACCGAGAAAGTTAGAAGAAAGCCTTACAGTGTTGTTCTATTGGACGAGATTGAGAAAGCTCACCCAGATGTATTCAACTTGTTGTTACAAGTATTGGATGATGGAATCTTAACAGATGGATTAGGAAGACGAATTGACTTCCGTAACACTATCATTTTGATGACTTCAAACATTGGAGCACGTGACCTAGCTGATTTTGGAGCAGGTGTAGGATTTGCGACTAAGTCTAAGCAAGACAACTTGGATGAGCAAACTAAGACTACGATCCAAAACGCGCTAAGAAAGGCATTTGCGCCTGAATTCATAAACCGTTTGGATGACATCGTATTGTTTAAATCGCTGGAACGTGAGCACATTCACCAAATCATTGATATTAGCCTAGCTAAATTGATCAAACGTGTGAAGAACTTAGGTTACACAATGGAACTTACTGCAAAAGCGAAGGACTTCTTAACAGACAAAGGTTACGATCCTAAGTTTGGAGCAAGACCATTGAACAGAGCAATTCAGAAGTACATTGAAGATCCAATAGCTGAGGAAATTCTAAAAGCAGAAATCAACAAAGGAGATA
>JAHDFW010000147.1 GCA_020627945.1 Cytophagales bacterium | reverse complement strand
TTTAATGTCCATCCGTATCCTACCCAAGAAGCTTCATGTTCAGGAGAATTTCCTGAATGATATGATAATGACATAGAATACCCTCCTCCATCAGGACCTGGTACTGAAAGAACCGGCAGGTTGTAGGTGAAATCTCCCGTAAAATCATTAACCATATCGGTAGTTGCGACTGGTTCAAAGCTAGAAAACTCAGGAGATGCAGGTCCTGAAGTTAACGCCCAAGCTACACCCGGTGCAAACAATTGAACAATCATCATAATTCCTACAAAAGCCATAAACCTTCTCGCGGTCGGGCTTTTTCTAATGAGCGAAAACAAATTATGTCCCTTCATATTCGAAATTTGTATGTTATGTTTTTTCTTATTCACTTTAATCAAGTATCTATTAAGGCTTCAATTCCAACTGATCACATTATTCTATGACCAAAATCCAAGGTTGGAATTGCCGCAATATCGTTTTTGTCAAATTTAAATTTGTTGATGCCCGTATTGAACATCTTGTCCTTGAACACAAACTTTATGTCCGCATTTGGTTGAATATCTTCCTTATTAAAAACCACTACTATGTCTCTAGTTTTCTTTAGTCCGTAGAGACTCTCCATCTGAGTAAGCGTTGGTTGTATTTCTATCCCATCTACCTCTAAACTTATAAACTCTCCAAAATTAAAGTTCATCCGCTCTATTCTTTCGGCATACTCATCATAATCCGCCAAGTCAACTCTAGTAATATCAAACTTATGTTCCTCATCTGGTCCAAGAGTCAGAACAAACGTTGTCGAATTTGAGTAGTTGTCTTTAATATCATTAAATACCTTTTGATCTATACTTTCAGATGTTTTAAATGCATCATTATAAACTTGATAGTCATTGGGCAAATATTTCACCTTCATCGAAATACCAGCAACACTTTTCTCTTTTACAAGGCCATTTTTCGGGTTAGATAAATACTTCACATACTTCCCAAAATCTGAAATAGAAGATTGTGAACATGACCATAACAGGCATGTTAATGAAAGAAGTAATATGTACCTAAAACTATTCCCCATTATATTGTGAATTGGCGAAATCTAGTATTTCATCAGTTAAATCTTGAGCATCTTCTACGTAACTTACATTCTCCATTTGAGTATTAGCTATGATCATAGAATATCCATTTTGTTTTGCATATTTCTTGATGCATTCGTTCAGTTGATTAATTATACCAGAAGTCATTTGCTCATCTTCCTCCTTCGCTTTTTTCTGAACATTCTCTTGATATTGATAGTATTGTTGTTGAATCAATACAAAACGCTCCTGATCTTTACGAAGTTTTTGTAAATCTCCTTCAATAGAGTCCATTTTCATTTCTGTGTAGATTCTTTGAAGCATAGATTCCAGACTATCGGATTGTCCTTGCCATGCATTCATTTTGGCAGTATATTCCTCGGTTGCATCTTTCATGCCTTGATAATCATACACCAGTTTTTCCATTTGAACCACACCAACTTTATCTGAGTTACCTGTAAGTTGTAATTTATCAACTAACAGAAACACCGCTATTGCAAGTGATAAAACGAACGCTATTTTACCGTACAAATCCTTCAACTTTCTATTCTCTAATTATTGGTTCTTAATAATAAATTGCCCTTCTACCGTTTGAGTTACACCAGTCAAGGTTAACTCAAACTGATATGGTCCTTCAGGTAAAACTGTACCAGAAATTAATGATTGATAACCTGTGCCTCCAACCGTTACTGGACTTGTATAAACCTGAGCACCAGCCTTATCATAGACAGTAAAAGCAGCTCCCGTCATAATAGTAGGTTCAATACTAGTCATTTCTACATTCTCCGTTACTTGACCTGTTAAATCATCTCTGTTTAAGATGAAGATATCATTGCCCGATTGACCCGCTCCCATAGAAACTGTAAGTGAATTGATACAGTCTTCTAATGGATCTGCAGGAGCCGAATTAGGTAATATACCAGATACTCCTCCACCAGATACTACCTCATACAGTTCGGGAGATAATAATCCAACTTCCGATCCCTGTAAATCTGAATGAAAAAATACTGAATTCGGATCAATAGAGCCATCATTTAAAACCTCAAAGGAAATTTTACCACTAACACCACAGTCCCCTTCTACTATTTCTATTTCATAGTTACCTTTTAGCGGTGTTGGTGTTAGCACTACATCATTACCTGTACCATTAGGTTCATTAAGTCCACCTCCTGTACTGGTTCCTCCTGGACTAGTAACTGTAATTGTTGGTTCGTTCGGATCTTGAAAACTATCGTCGATGCCATCTCCATTCGTATCATTTCCTCCAGTAAAGTCTACATCAAATTGATCGTCAATTCCGTCGCCATCTGCATCGTTGATATTATCAAACTGATCATCAATTCCATTTCCATCTAGATCCATACCTCCCGTGTTGTCAACATCAAAGGGGTCTAAGATACCATCTCCATCACTATCACCTCCAGTTGGATTGCCAGTACCATATGGATCGGAGTCTTGATCATTCGGAATACCATCACCATCAATGTCGACATCAATATCATCGTCAATTCCGTCTCCATCAGTGTCAGTTCCTCCACCACCAAAATCATCTGTTCCGACATAAAAACCAGCGTCAGAAAGAGCAAAATTTCTTGTGTCAAAACTTTGAATTCCATCCGTTGTAGCAGAGAACAGACCCAATGTATTAGGATCTGTAGAAGCTGTATAGTTCCCTGAAGAACCTGGAGTTCCTGTCCACCATTCAAATGCTGGTGATTGATTATTCAATGACCAATGGGCAATACTTTGAAAAGCTCCTTCCAGTGGGTTATAGTAAGTTGTAATAGTCCAGTCCTCAGCTAATCCAGCAGAGAAAAACTTGTAGTAATACTGATCATGAACATTAAGAACGCTTGGCGCTTTAGTATTAGGGTCCAGTGTTACCGGAATGGGTTCATTATCAAAATGAACGGCAAACTCATCGCTACTATTTGCTCCTTCCACCTCTACCGGTCTATATCTATAAGTCCCAACTGTTGATCCCATAGGGTATAAATAAGTTGTCCCAGAAATTGTACTTCTATCTAGATATCCATCCTCATCGTTAGTACTAACAAACCCATTGGCTCTTGATATTGCCGCTGGATCTGTATTGGTCACAAAAAACGTATGATTCGTTGCAGCAAGTTGATTGTCAGTTAAGTCTAATGAGTGTGTTGCATATTCATCGATTTCAATTTCTTTTACCCCAGTACCGTCTAAAGTAAGGTTGTGATAATGAGTACTAGACACCCCCCTCATCTGCTGATCAAAACCAAATAAACTTGAATGTCCATCATCCACAATATAAAGGTTGTTTCCCGCATTATGAATCCAATCCAGTTTTACGTTAATGCTTTCATAGTTAACAAACTGACCATGTTCTAATGTAGGTCCCAAATTTGTTTCAGAAGTACCTAGGTCATTAAGTAAGTTACAGTAGACGTTTACGTTCGTACCTTCAGCCACATAAACTCCTGCACCAAAGTTACCAAAACAACATCCCACAATAGGATCCGCTTCTGTCTGGCTTTCACAATCTCCCTCTGGTAATATTGTAATATCTATTGAAGGAGGTGTAGGACACTTTAGGCCGGAAGCCAAGTATTCATAATTCAATGTATACGTAGTGTTTACACTTGGGTAAACAACTGTATTCGGGCAAGAAGCACAAGTAATATCCGTTGAAGGTGTCCAAAGGAAAGAGTAATCACTTGCTGAAAAACCTGAAGGAATTACTGCGTTCAACGGTAAAAATGCTCCGGCACAAATTTCAGTTGTGGATGTCTCAATTTCTAAGTTACAGACTCTTTCCTCTGTACTTTTACAATCAAAAGAAGTAATCATATTAAGAATTCCAGAATTCCCTCCTTCCAAATGAGCATTGAAAGTAACATCTCCAAAACCAGAAATATAAGGAGCAACAACAGTGTTCTCTATGGTTGGAGCTGCTTGCATAAACGTAACATATATATTTCCAGTAATATCATCCACCTTAACTTTTAATTCCCCATTGGTATTAATTGGATATTTTTCAAAGAATCCAGAATTCGTTCTAATGAAAATTTCTGCTCCTTTCTTATTTGGCTTACCTCCTGTACTTCTACGGACAAACACCTCAGTTGGAGTTTGGCTAGGCCCATTATGATTTATACTTATTCCGGCAACAGAAACGTCCCCGATAATTGCACCTACATTATAATTGTAGTTTAACCAACCAATTTGATTATCTCCCAGTTTATTGACTAAATCTCCTGTTCCAGAAACAGAAGCAACTATAGAGTTATCATTTGGCGCAGGTAAAGTGTAAGCAGAATTAGCGGGGCTCCAAACTCCCTTAATTCCCACACAAATATCTTCCGTTTCTGTATGGATACCATTAGAAACCGTCACTGTATAAACTCCTGGAGCAAGACTAGTTCCGCTAAAGATAGAAGTATATGTGTCAGGTTGATCGTTATGAATCACATTCCCATTCTGATCTGTAATAGTAAATGATACAACTGGATGATCTACATTATCAGACACAGCGTTTACAGTCAATGAGGCCAATGGGTTTTCACATGTTCCATGATTTATAATGGTGTGAATTTGAGGTCTACTAGTTTTCTTTGGTGAACCACCTTCTGGATTTTCTAAAATTACAATCTGACAAATCGCACCTTTCTGTTGCCATTGACCGTCAGTAAATCTCCATTCGACTTCAACATAGTAAGTAGAGTTGTATTGCAATCCAGTTACAGTAGTAAGATTTATAGATGGATCAGCTGTTTCTGCCTGATGCGTAACCGTAGGGTCAAGTGTATTTGTAAATGTAAAACGATATCTGGAAGAAGTTCCTGCAAAACTTGCTTGGGCAACTGGATCCGCCTCAATAATTGTATTTAAACTATCTATAAATGACGCACAAAATGCCTCTTTAAGTTGAGTGGTTGGTGCAGGAATTATTTCCAGCTTACACGCAGTTCCATACTCAGACCAATTGCCAGAGGCATCTCTCCAAGCTACACGTACCAAATATGTTTTTCCAAACGCGATTCCTGCCACCTTTGCTAAACCTAAAACCTCTGAAGAACTTTCAACAACTACTACATCTCGCTCGTCAGCTTCATTAACAAATCTAAAACGATACTTACTATCAGTACCTGCTAAACTAGCTTGCTTTATAGTTTCGGCAACTATTGTACTTTCTAAATCATCAATTCTTATATCGCAAAATCCTTCAGCTAGCTTTATTAATGGTTTTACTGGTGTAGTAATACTACATATTTCACCAGCTGGCGACCAAACACCATTCTCATCTTTCCATTGTACGGTCACATTATAAGTAGTTCCATAAAGTATTCCTTCAATATCCGAAGGAACGATAACTGGACCATCTTGCTCAACAACTAACAAGTCTCTTGCATTATCCTTATTTTCAAAAGTGAATCGGTACGCTGAAGCTTGCTCCACGCTAATAGCTGTAACTTTAACTAAAAGCTCCTTTAAATTCACATTACAAAAATCCTCTGTCAAACTAGTAGTTATTATAGAAGCTCTTGAACTGGCTAACGTATAAAACCCATACGCATCTTGTGTTACTGAAGTAACTACTCCTTCTTGTTCGGTTCCTTTACTAAAAGTATTTCCCTCGTTAGACCATTGCTTCTCCTCCCATCTAGAAACTAACATGACATCAGCAGCACTTGTGTTACAAGATGTCTCATCCCAATTCAAAGTTACCTCGACGTTAGAAGTTCCTGCAACTCTATCTAAAAACCAGTATTCACAATCACTTAAAGCTTCAATTCCCACGTCCACTGGTTCACCTGCAGCCTGTTGATCATTATAAGTCCCTCTAAAGTATTCCGCCACGAACGCATCTGTCGAAGCACTAGGTGCAGATATTCCTATAGGCTGATAATTTCCATCTCTCCCCACTGGAAATTCAAAAGCTGTTGATCCTCGCTTTTTCACTCTAACTTCCGCATAACTAGAGTTACTTGCTCTAGACACACTACTTGAAGCATTAAGCACCAAAATATCATCTTCATCAGGAGTTACAGGAGAGACAAAATTTCCACGTAAAAATTGAACCTGCCCGTCAATTGAGGGGGCGTCGGTCACGATCACATTACCTGAAATTTTATTTATTCTAATATTCGGCAATCTGTTTACATTTTCTCCAGCGCCATCAAATAACTGGTCATCTGTACCCGAAAATTCAATCCATGCATCACCTGCGTTACCACTTCCGTTAAAAGTATTATTAATAACAACATCCCCTTCAGCTTTAATTCTCCCACCATATAAAGACACTCTTCTCACTCCTGTGCTACGAATATTAAAAAGGTTCTTTACCGTTACCGTTGTCGCAGGGTCAATTGTTCCATTTGTTGCAATCATATTCGCCGCAGCGATATAAGTCAAATTCCCAATTTCGAAGGATGATCCAGAAATTTCAGAACTATTCGCTAAAGGAGCCATGCATAATGTAGGATCATTGGTTACGCCATCAAAAACTCCATTTAAGCCATTTACAGGATCATAAATGTATTTAAAGTCTCGTTGAACAGTCATAGAACCCTCAATAGTGAATGTACCAGACGGTTTTTCAATGATTATGTTCGGCATAAATCCTTTACCAACACCTGAATTTGTATAGTTGGAAACAAATACTTGATCTCCAGTTCCATCAAAAATTATATTACCATTTCCCGCATAATTCAAGAGAGTTCCCCAAACATTTTGGTTATACATGTTCCCTTTAACGCGAATATCTCCTTGACCAAAACCAAATCTTCGATTGGCATAGGTATAAAAGTCCCTTTCAACGGTCATGGTATTACCAGTCGCCATATTAAAACCTGTACCAAAATTTCCATACGGCCAAATATGTAAATCGCGAATAGTCCAGTCTCCTGTTACTAAAATATTAAATTGAGAACTATGTGGAGTTGCAGCGCTTCCATAGAATACTAAATCCGCATTATTGGTGTTTACCAACCCTGAGTTCAAGGTCAATTCACGCTGAATTGTGACTGCCCCATTAAACGTAAGAGTACTATTCGCGGCCTTATCAACAATTATTCTCGCAACAGCACCTTGTCTTACACCTGCTGTACTATTAATAACTTGATCTGTACTACCTTTAAAATAAACTTTGAAGTCTCGGACTGTGCCACCATTTGGTACCGCAGTATTAGAAATTTCAACATTACCATAGACCCAAACGTCACCTTCGAATCGAATAGGTCTTGAACCTCGGATAAACAAATCATGACCAACATCCATTCTTGTTCCAGAAGACAATACATAATTTGGAAATGAGTTCCCAGAACTATTCCCCACCCAAAGGTCATGTAGACGCATTGCTGGTGAGCAAGTGATAGTTTGACCTTGTGTTCCCACTAAAAACACAATTCCTCCATTTGACTCGAACATACTCGGGTCAGTAATTGTAACATCGTGATATAGGTTTATACGAGCAGTAGTACTAATAAATTTAAAACCTGGGCCTCCATCCAAAACAAAATTATCTCTAACCCCAATGTTAAAAGTAGTTCCTGATATTTGACCAGTATATCCTGACTGAACAGTAAGAGACCTCATATCAGTTAACACGTTCAATACGCATGGATTTGAACCCGCATCGAAGATTACGTCGTCAGATATACTAGGTACCGAAGCTCCAACATTACCCGTCGAAGAAGACTTCCAGTTTTGCGGATCATTCCAATTTCCAGATGAACTCCCTCCTTGCCAATAGCGTGTTGCAGCCACTCCTTGATGAAGGAACAACAAGCCAAGCAA
Source organism: Cytophagales bacterium (assembly GCA_020627945.1). Classification (GTDB taxonomy): domain Bacteria; phylum Bacteroidota; class Bacteroidia; order Cytophagales; family JAHDFW01; genus JAHDFW01. Next base: position 3,345 of record JAHDFW010000147.1, on the reverse strand, counting down.
CGCGGTTAGTACAATTCTAAATAACTTCATATGTTATCTTATCTTTTGTTCTAGTTAAACCTATGTCCCCCCTTCTTTTCTTCAAAATCGCATCGAAAATCAATTTCAAACTCAACTAAAATTTCATTCTGTTTGTTCTATATCGACAATAATTAGTCTCATATGTACAACACATTAAATGCAATGTCGAAAGTAGGAATTTTATCTGCAAAAATTATTCACCCACCCTGGGTGATTTTTAAAAAAACAGCCTATAAACTTATTTAAACACGTTTTTAGCATTAATAAATTTTTAAATTCATCCGTATTATATGAGGTATAATTCTTCAACACCAGTAACTAATTGAACAAGTTTTGTGGTTAGGCAACCTTTTGGCTCTTAATCGTAACATCTTTAACTTTGTTAGCAACCTCTGTTCTATTGCAAACACCCAGCTTTTTGTACAAATTACTTACGTGAGTTTTGATCGTATTTACTGACACGCACAACGTATCTGATATTTCTCGATTGGATGATCCTGCGACTAATTCTTTAAGTACATCATACTCCCTTGATGAAATTGGATTAGCAACTTGCTTGTTTAATTCATTAAGATTTAAAATCACTGGTGTTTCTTCTTCCAAAAGTGTTTTGTGAGCAGTCATTTTCACCTCTTCTAGTTTAACCTTTAGAGACTTAACTTCGTTAATATACTCTTCCCTATCCGAGTTGATTCTTAACTCCATGTTTTTCTTATGCCGCTTGTGGTAACAGATATAAACAAAAAGAACGACAGCCAACAACATCACCGCAATTCCAGCAAAAATTAAGGTTCTATGATTCATTTCATTGTTTTGTTCCAACATTCCAATTTCCTGCTCTTTCAGCTCCAATTCTTTTTGTTGGCGTCGAATCTCATAGTTAGTTTGCTGGAGCATTACGCTCTTCTTTGTTTCAAGCTTATTGAGACTATCCCGTAATTGGCTATATACATCATAATAGGCTACACTTTCTTCATAGTTACCTAACTCTTTAGCGATTTTGATTAGCAAGGCCAAATTGTTTTCAATTTGATCTAGGTCATTTGTTTTACGGGCTAAATTCAAAGCCTCATTGGCATAGAATCGAGATTTCTGATAATTCTTTTGTTCATAATAATACTGACTATAATGAGAATAGGTCCTGGACAACTCCACTTGGTTCTTATTAGCTTCACTAACTAATCTAGCTCGATCGTAATAAGCTAAGGCACTATCAGCTCTACCTTTACTCAACATCAATTCACCCAACATGCAATAAGAAGGCTGTAGCCCATGTTTACTGCCAACGCCAGTCAATAATGCAATAGCTTGCCTAAGGTTTTTCTCGGCAGTAACTGAATCTCCAATAAACATCTGATTTCTAGCCAAGTTGGCTCTCGTCACGGCTTCTATTTCCAAATCATCTGCGTTTTTTTGAATAAGTAACACTCTTTCAAAATACTTAAGTGCTGATTTCGGTTGGTCAGATTCTTGAGCTAAATATCCCAAGTTATTAAGACATACAGAGACCCCTTCTGAATTATCCAGCTGTTCGTAAAGTGGTAAAGCGTCGAGATAATACTTTTGAGCCTTTGCCACATCATTATATGACTGATAAATACTACCCAAATTCACCAATGCACCCGCTATACCTTCTGTATTCTCAATTTTCCTAAAAATATTTAGAGATCTTTCGTAATACGAAAGAGATTCTAAATTCTTTCCTTCAGAACTTAACGCAAAACCTATATTTCCAGTTGTACCTGCCCTCAGTCTCATCAAAAAACGTTTGATTTGAGGGTCAGATATTCTGTGATGCAATCGCTTTTCTACCAGTTGATCAAGGTATAAGTTGTATGATTTCCAAACATCATGGTAAAGTTCGTTGGCAAGAACACTTAGCGCTAAAAGCTTTACCGTATCTACATTACTTGAGTGATATACTTCAAGGGCAGAATCTAAAATAATTTGATCGGATGGAACTAAAGATTGAAGGTCAAACGAATCTATAAGGTGATAATTCTTAGAATAAGTGGTTTGACCATTTAAATTACTCGTAATCAGGAAAACAGTTGATACAAGAAAACATACTTTTTTAAAAAAATGACAGCCCGCATTCGACTCTGTATAATCTCCTCTTAGACCCAAACTTAGTTTAAAACGATGCACAAAAAACCGTTATTAATTTTGTTTAAAAATATATTATTTGTTGGCGATTCAACCTGAATCACCAATTATTCTCAAAATGTTATGCAAAATACATGGACTACACCAAATCCTCTGCAATTTGTACAATATATTTGCCAATTCAAAATCGACGAATATCTATTTATATACGACTAATGTTAAAAAAGTTACCAGTAATTGTTATTCATCATGGAAATTTTAACTGATTTTATTTAACAAAAACCCTACAATACACCATAACACACTGTATATCTAGTGCTTAGGAAATGATCACAAAGATATACATTAGGTGTTAAAAATTAATAAACTTCGCGTAAATAGGACTTCATAGTATTTTATTATAATTATACAGCGTATTATATAAACATGGATGAATACCCAAAGAAAATATTTAGTTAAATCACCCCAATCAACTCTTAACTAAGCACATAAGTCATAATTTAAAATTTGTACGTTTATTTTTTCTATGTAATTTGGTCATTCAAACTATCTAGCCTTTGAAAAATTATTCATTTTATAAAAGCGCCTACATACTCCCGCTATTACTAATTTTGCTATGCTTAGGTTGTTCCAAAAAGGAAGAACAAATACAAGGAATCTGGTTAGGATCTTACGAGCTTCACGATGTCAATTCAAATTCGGCTTACAATAAATCTTCTGTTCCATTCTTAATTGATCTAGAAGGGGACACCATCAACTATGTCTACTGGGACATGGATAAACAACTAAGAATTGATAAGTATAAATTCTCAATAAATTCCGACACAATAATAGTTCATCTTAATTCTTCGGAAGATGATCTTTTAGTAATTGATTTATTAAATAATGATAGTCTTAAACTGAAACCCATATTCAAGGGTTCAACTAAAAGGCACTATAATTCTCAAATTACATTTCATAGGGCTAATCAGCAATCTCAAATCAGCTCTAATCCTATAAATTTTCTAGATAAGACTATAGAAATGGCATGGGTTTACCGCGACACTACGGCTAAAGACACAATGCAATTTTTTGATAATGGATTGGCTTGGTATTTAAATCAACATTACTCACCATCTTCTCAATGTTGGGGCTATACCAAATACAAAAACATCCATTTGTTTAACTGGCGAGAATTGCAAGGAAGTTCGCTATGGGTTTTATCAAAACAAAACAAAA
>JAHDFW010000146.1:1749-11190 GCA_020627945.1 Cytophagales bacterium | reverse complement strand
TAGAGCATCTCCCTTTTAAGGAGAGGGTCCTGGGTTCGAGCCCCAGCCCGGTCACCATTTGTAATAGCTCAGTCCTGACGTTTAGTCAGGGTGGGCTTTTTTAGTTTTAGGACTTTTCTTCTTTTAGAGAAGATAAATTTGAGGTCTACGCGCATGTGTTGGAACTGGTAGACAAGCAACGTTGAGGTCGTTGTGCCCTATGGGCGTGGAGGTTCGAATCCTCTCATGCGCACCAAGAGAGTAAATCCCGATCTGTGATCGGGATTTTTTGTTTTTGGAAGATTGTGAGATGGTACGTTTTTAGTTCTGGCGTTGTTTCACTCAAGATTTACAAACTGGATATATAGCAATCTTTCGTTATAAACTAATAGTGTTGAAGTAAAGATATCCCCAACCTGATGATTATTACGTTTTCGGCTTGATATTGAGCAATGAACAGAAATTTCCGTAATAAACTACTCAAACCAGATCAAAACACTTTTCTCGATACTACTACTACCGTCCATTGAAGAGCCAGTAAGCTGAAAACGAACCGCCGTACTATCAGAATGTATTCGAGCACCTACCTCAAAAGATATTTTGTTGCTATCTGAAATTACATATTCAGGATAGTCTAAAACAATGGAGGCAAGGCTAGTATCTTGTACCTCGATAGTGTGATTAACAAAATACCGTATTCCGTCGGAAGAAACACCGTCGTTATTGTAAAATTCAGCAGTTAAGGTTGCTGTTTCACCAGAATCTAATGCATAGTCTGTAGAGGAGAGCATTACATCTTCAGGGAATGCTTCAGTAAATGCAAGTTGGGTATCTATTATGTGGGTGTTGATAGCACAGGAAACAATGACGTTATCGTCGGTTTTAGTATTAGATTTGATCATAAAACGCAACTCCTCATCAAATGGACTTACAGTTATCGAATCCTGACCTACTTCGTTGGTGTTAAACGGAGCGATATATAAACTTCCGTTACTAATTGATAAAGTGACCGGTTGATCCTTTGGCAAACGTTCTCCGAAATTTATGATACCTGTAACGGTAGAAAAACCATCAGCTTTTATAGAGGTTTGGTCTACTTCGATTTCAGCCTCGGGATATAAGTCTGAGTAGTCTAATTTTTTACACGTAATAAGAGTGAACAAAAGAGATGTAAGTAAAAAGAAATATATAGATTTCATGATAACGAATTTAAATTGTTGTAGAATTATTAAGGAATAAATTAGGGAGAGTTACTTATTAGAAATCTTATTGCTAAGATTTAAAAAGCTAACTCCAAATCCCCAGTATCGAGATTGTTCGGGAACCATTAAATTCCATCCATAAGTGATGTAAATCACATCCTCGAACAGCCCTACAGAAGGGCCAATGCCTATTTCCCAGTCGTTATCAGTTCGGTAGTCAAGATAGGTTATGTTTAAACCAGCGGAGGGTTCTAGCCATTTAAAAAACTTTTCAACAGCCTGTTCTCCTTTATTGGTTTTAAGCTTGCCATTTCGACTTTTGAATTTTGGAATAGTAGTGTTTCCAACGGTCTTGATTTTCACATTTGTGCGATGGTCATTGTGATAGCCCCAGGTTAAAGAAGCACCTCCTCGTATTTTGTAGTTATGTGGGTTTAGCGGGTACCCGGTTGGTAACACTTCCTCATTAAATCGTTTGATCATAAGCGCATTGTCAGAAATATTACGTTTCCAGCCCGTTTCTTTGATTTCAAATCGGACTACATAAAGCCCTATGCCATTTTTTGTTTGTTTAGAATCATCGGTTTCTAGTGTATCTGTATTTATTTTATCACCTTCTTTATTCCAAATCATTTTAATAATTAACTGATCTCCAGGTTGAGCATCCGCAAGGTCCAGGTCAATTGTGGCATATAACAAATCTTGATAAAGTGTTTCACCAGCTTTTTCAGCAAGGTAGGTTTCTAGTTTATCATAGTCGGACGGAATATTGAAGATGTATTTATTAGTTGTAGTCTTGTACCCCCATTCGTCGTAACCTAGGGAAATTAGAGTCTTATGAAATTCACTACCCCTAAGACTTAAAGCATCCCATATAATGTGATCAATTTTATGAGTTTTTTGAGCCAAATTATTTCGGAAGTCTGTAGTCTTCAATGAATCGATAAATTCTTTCTTTAGATATATTGGTAATCTTAAGCTATCGTAGTCTCTCGTAGCCTTCTCAAAACGTTGAACATGATGTTTAAATGCTATTGGGTTTGAACCGATTAGATTAAGGAAAGCTTCTAAACTTTTTGGGTCAAGTTTCTGAAAATAGTTAAGAATTTTTAGTTCAAGATTCAATTTGTCAGAAAGCACTGATAAATTACTTTGTATACGGAGACGAATTAAATACTCTATGGTTTTTGTGATGTTACTGTCATTCGGATCCGGTAGATCACCTTTGAACTTGGTAAGGTGCTGGCGAGCTAGCTCAAAATTCTTGTATCTGACATATCTTAGAAAATCATTTTTAGGGAAGTTTATTAAACCTACCAATTCTTGATTGATTTTGTAATCCAATTTTTCCACCTGAAACTCTATGAGCATAGAATCTTTCATTGAATCTAACTTTGGGGTAGTATCAATTAGTGATTCTAAATACTCTATTAAGGAATATGACTCCCAATTAGTAGTGTCTGCCGATTCAAATAAAAATGGTCTCCAATTGTCGGAACTCGTAACATGTAGGTTTACTTCTCCATTGTTTAACCAGTTAATGTCGTTTATTATCGAATGAATCGTATTTTCTGTTTCAAAATTACTTTTAACTAACTGTACCAAATTAGAAGCAATCTCCTTTGGGGGTTTATTCTTTAAACCAATGGCTTGTTGTTCTTTGCCAATCATCGAATAGGGATTTACTTCTATAGGTCTACTGTCAGCATTTTTTCCATTGGCATCAGTGCCATTCAATTCGGCTTCTAAGCTGATCGAACCTTTAAAATATTCGTTGTAGGCTAATTGATTCTTATCAAAGACAATTCGAAGTACGGCTTTTTCATCCAATACTTGATATTTCTGAAATGGCATCAAATAGAAATCTCCTTCTCTCCAGTCTGGGTCATTAAGATCTAAACGTTTGTGGTCTATATTTTCTCTCTGATATTCGTTAAGCCACCAAATTGGTTCCCAGCTGGGTGTGCCGCCATTCTTCCAATAAGCGTGGTTGTAATATTCCTCCATGGAGTGGAACGGACGATCATGTTCTGCTCCAAGGTTTTCAAGATAATCTACTGGTATAAGTTTATTTTTATCATTAGAATTATTCTCACCTTTATTACTGCTTGAATCACTTTTTTTAGGTTCATAGTTCTTCACTTGTATTTTGGCCTCTATCCAATCCAATTCCTTTTGTATTAAGGCCAATTGCTTTTCATATTCCTTGATTTTAGGATCTTTATTATCTTTTATCTTCTCAATTAGAGCTTCATAAAAGTCCAGCTCTTGGCTCAATTGTTTTTGTTTGAAAATATAAAGTTCCTTTGCTTTAATACCTTTAATAAAGCGATTTTCATTCGCTGGTTCCCATTCATAAATGGTTACATACTGACGAGGGTCAATTTCGGGAACCTGAATGCTTTGAACTAAATGGTCATAATCGGATTGAGCAGAGCTAAGTAATGGGAAAAGTAATACCATTACGAATAGACTCCATCCGGTTGATCGGCGAGGAGAATTCATAGTGTTGTAATTAGTACGTTAAGTTAAGTGTTCAAATATATTTAATAATTTTAAATATTAAAATAAATACCTATAAATATATTGAAATAATACTATATGAGTTGTAAAGTGTTATTTTAATTGCTTATGTGAATGTGATTTCTTCTGTGTTGTCAAACAGGGAATAGTAATTCGGGATATTTTCTAATAATACTTTTTCTCCTTTACCATATTTAGCGAAGAGTCTAACGAAGGCTATAAGGTTCTTTACAAGACTCTCCGTGTAATTGAAATTATGACGAATTATCATCTCTTGTTCATGTCTTATTCGAAAACCTTGCAAAATGGACTGGTAACAAAATTCAATATCCTCTCCAGCGGCAGAGGGGAATTTTTCATTGAAACTAATTCGTTCGAATACTTCACTTCTAATTGCAAGATTACAAGTAGGTCCATATAGTAATTCCCTGGAGTTTTTAAATTTTCGACCATTTAATGTTCCGTTTAAGTTGTGATATTGGTCAAACCATGTATTTCCGAACGAGAGGGTAGAACCTGATAACATTGCCTGAGAATTTTGATTTTTAAATGAATCTAAGATGGTTTTGGTCCAGTTGCTCGAGAGGATACAATCTAAGTCGGTAAAAGCGATAATATCCATTTTTTGTTTTAGCGCATAAGATATTCCTTGGTTACGTGCATAGGCAGGTCCTTTATTTGATGATATCTTTATTTTGTTAGATGGTATGTTGATATCAAACGTACTAGGAGAGGCATCATCAACAAAAATTATTAAGTCGGGTGAGTGATCTAAATTGTGGATGGAATTTGTAAGCCTTTTTAGATGCTGGATATCTATCTCACTTTTAATGTAAATAGGAATAATAAGACAAAGCTTCGTTGTTTTCAAGGGAGCAAGTTGGATTTGTTTATTTAGCAACGGGGGATTTTCTGGTCTTTTCGGATTTCCACTGTTCCATTTGAAGGCTAGAACTTCAAGTGTCTTGGTGATCAAAAATTTATACCGATATGATTTACCCAGATGTTTTTCATACCAGTAATCTAGAATTTCACCATATGGTAGATTAGATAATGAACTCATACTGATTTACTTACCTAGGTTTGCACAATTGTTGCAGTAATAGTGATTTTTATGTGTTTCTAAAAAGTTTTTTCTTCGTTCCCCATTCCAGATTTCTTCCAAAGATTCTTCAAACATATTCCCATAGACATAAGGGTTAAACATGTTGCAGGGAGTTGTGGTACCTTCATAAAAAATACAGAGCTCTTTTTCTAAAATAGGGCAGGATTGCATCGAGCCGTGCGTAACCGTAGCTTTTTGGGACAGAATTTGGATTCCAGCTAGTTGGTCGGGTAGAAGGCACTGCAGATTGGAGTCAGAATACAAAGCTTGGACCTCATCAAATTGCTTTTGTATATTTTCTTTTGCGTCTTTTACCATAGAAACAAAAAGTTCGATACCCTGATCCCTTCGTATGGTATTGTAAAGGATATGACAGTTATGGTTAAAGGCAAACTGCGCCATATCTTTTATTCTATGCAAATTGCTTTCCTGAATCGTGAATATGATAAATGGTCGGTTAGGTAACTCTTTAAGCGCTTTTAGATTATTTTCTATAAAATGGAATTTCGCCCCTTTTCTAATGGTTTCGAGTTCATCAGCAATAGGACTATCCATTGAGATAAACAATTGTACCTGATGTTGGATGAGGGCATTTAGGATTTTCTGGTTTTTAAAGGAGAAATTTGAAAATAGATTAATCCCAAGATTGGGGTAGTTAGATTTGCTGTATTCCAGAATATCTACAAATTGAGGATGAATAGTACTTTCACCTCTTCCATTCAATCGTACGCTTTTACTGATAGGTCCGATAGCAGTTATGAGTTGCTTATAATTTTCGAAAGACATGAATTTATCTTTGCTATGTGGGTTTACGTGTTTACCGAAACCGCACATTGAGCAACTCAAATTACAGTTGTAGCTCAGTTCAATTATAACTTCTTCAAATTGCATATAATCTAGTTTTTGGTGTTACACTTTAGTACTTTACACGGGAGGTTACATACCTTCATTTTGTCCTGGACATGCTGGAAATATTCCGTAGAAAGAATTTCATCAATTCCTTGATGATTAAGATTACCCAAAGGTTTATGACATTCTGGAATCCAAGATTGTTGGAAGCAAGTGTATACATCTCCATTTTGCACAATAGACAAGTTTCTGCGGGTAGCGTAGCATTGTTGCTGATTATCTGGAACGAATGCTAACTTTTCTTCTAATGGGGTCCAAGAACCTTCAAAGCCCTCTGTTACATAGTCCTGAATAGAATGAAACACTCCTTTTTCTTTTGCATATTCCGACACTTTTGCAATATGAGGCTCTGTTTCCTTAGATAATACAGATTGTAAGCTAAGTTGTTCGGCTTTAAGAACGCCAAGAGCATATTCGAAATTACTGATTACTTTTTGGTACGAATTGGTTCCTCGCACGAATTTCCAAAATTCAGGATCCATAGTGTCGATTGAAAAGACCACGTGAATATTGTATTGCGCAGTCGCATGCACAAATTTTTTATCAAAAGGAACTCCATTGGTAATTAGGACCGTTCTAATGTTAGTGTTTTTAATACCCTCTAAGATCTCAAGAACTTCATCTTTAAATAATAAAGGTTCACCTCCTACAATACAGAGTTCATCTGCGGTGGGAATACTCTTTAGAGTATCTACGACTTTAGAGGGAGCTAATCGAGGTGCTTGATCCTTGTATTTCCAATGCGAACATTTGGTGCATTTCTGGTTGCACTGAATGGTGTTCATGTAATAAATTTTATTCATGATTTTATAATCCAAATAATATACTTATAATTATAGTTAAAATATTTTTTATAACCTAAAAAATGATAATATGGATATTGCTCATTTAAGCTTTGGAGACAGAGAAAATTTAGTTAAGGATTTGTTAAACAAACAAAATAATTGGATGTTAAAAGGGCACTTTCCAGGAAGATTTGATTTCTGGCAAAAGAAAGAATTAACGTCAGAAATCGAAGTAATGGTGGACGTGAAAAGTAAGACGATAAGTTCGTTTAATATAACCAATTTTGTGGTTAATGTTAAGCAGGTAGTTGAGGAGTATGAGCCTGATTTGTTTGTTATTGTCTTTTGCTTTAAGTTAAAGGAGAGCATATATATGCAAGTGCAGCAATTATTAGAAAGGATTGACTTTGCAAGAACAACTTTTCTCATTCATGATCTGGATTGGATAAATGAGAGTATAAAACAAAAATATTTTGGTAAGCCTTTAAAAAATGAACAAGATAGGTTAAAACCTCTAAGCTCAGCCATGAACGAGTTTAATTATCATCGAGATTTAGAGGAACCATTAAATAATTTTACTGGGAAAATTTACGCAGTCGGTTCTACTTTTGGTTCTAAGGATATGGTAGATCTTTTTTTGGATGAAGGTGTATGGCAGAATGGTAGTGGTGATGAATATCCGATGCGTATTACCAAACAGGTTAACGTTGGAGATATATTGGTTTTAAAATCTACGTTCGCGAGGAGGCAAGAAAGGGTAGCTGTTTTTAGAGTAAAAGGAATAGGAATAGTTACAAAGAACATAGGGGATGGTTTTGAACTTGAAGTTAAGTGGGTAATAAAGCGCAATAATTTTGATATCGAAGGTGCTCTTGGTAGATATAGAAGAATTATAGATACTATGTCCAAAGAAGATCTAGATGAAGTGTTTAGAGCTTTCCCCCCAATATATCAGTTAGCAAGTAAGGCTTTATTTGTGATAATTAGTAAAGTAAGATATCAACCAACTTCCACAATTGCCACAATTTCTTCAGATTCACCATCAGGGATTGATTATTTGGGAATTGAAGAAGATGTAGTTGCCTTTGCTAAAATCATGGCAGCAAAACGTTTTCAACCTCCGTTGGCCATTGCCTTGTTTGGTGATTGGGGGGCAGGTAAGAGTTTTTTTATGAATAAATTAATGGAACAAGTTGAAACTTACTCAAACCACGATCGACATGACTTAATAAAGTCTTTGTTTTGCAAAGGAATAGCTCAAATTCATTTTAACGCTTGGTCATACATGGATGATAATTTGTGGGCAAGCATTGTCACCAAGATTTTTGAAGGTTTACAGCATTTTTTTGATCCCGCTACATCTGGTAGTCTGGAGATTGAAGTTGTTCAGAAAAAATTATCTGCTCAACTTAATTTTTCGAGGGAAGAGCAGCATAACTTAAAGTCTCAGAGAGATCATTATAAAAGTAGAATAGAGACCTTAGAATCAAAGAGGACGGAGCTAAAAAATAAATTAATTGAAAAACGAAATGAGGTAAACAAAAATACCCTTAATAGCTTTATCAAAGAGGTAAGCGAAGAATTTAACGCGAAGGAGACAATAGAATCAGCTCTAAAAAATAATGACGACGTACAAATGCTGAATTATGCCGTATCCGAGTTAGTTCCGAAAGAATATTGGTGTAATCCATCGTTGGCCTATCAGGAAGCTAAAAGTTCATTAACGTTCTTAAAAGCATTTTTCAAATCAGGTAAGAGGTGGATGAATATCCTTTGGCTAATTGGGATACTAGCGTTGTGTATTTTATTGCCTCCTTTTTTTAAGTGGATTTCATCAACTATTCAAGGAGTTAATATTCCCTTTACACAGTTCTTCGTAGTGTTAGTTACTTCAGCTGTTCCGGTAATACGAAAGTTGCAAAACACGTTTAACACTATGCGACCGGTAGTCACCGAATTTTGGAAAGTTAAAGTTGAATATGAAAAGATTTTGGATGAAGCCCAGGCCCAATATGAGAGTAAACTCAAAGCGCTTAACTTGGAAATAGACGAGTTTAACAACAAAATAAGTGTAATCGATTCTCAACTTATTCAAGTCAAAAGTGAAGCGCAATCCGTCGATTTTAAACTTAATAATTTTGTTGCAACCGAAGCACTTAAAAGTTTCATTAACAGGAAGTCTAAGGATAAAAAATATCAGAATGAACTAGGGATAGTTTCATTGATTAGAAAGGACTTTGAAATACTAAGTGACTTATTTGGGAAGTCACTTGATGAATTAGAAAAGGTGGATTTAGAGTATGCTGAAGAAATTAAAGCATTTCGTAATAGTTTAGGAGATAGAAGATTAGAACGGATAATTCTATATATAGATGATTTGGACAGATGCAAGTCCAGAAGAGTGTTGGAGGTGTTGGAGTCCGTTAATTTGCTTATGGCTTTTCCATTGTTTGTGGTAGTGGTAGGAGTAGATCAGAGATGGGTGAAAAATGCGTTACTTTCCGAGTACTCAAATCAGTTTGAATCAGAAACTTCTCCAATTGCAACTAATAATTACTTGGAAAAAATCTTCCAGATACCTTTTCACCTAAAGAGACCAGAAGGTGAACAGGTCAAATTAATGATTGAAAAAATAGCAGAATCCACATTTGTTGGCAATAAAGATAAAATAGGTAGTGAATTGACAAGTCAATTGCTAAAAGATCAGATTGATTTTGAGGATGTTACTGATCTAGATATTAGCGATGCCGAGATTAATAAAGATGATGAAGGTCTACCATATTCGGACGATCTTGATTTAGGTACGAGTTACGAGAAAGATGAGGCGGAGTTGTTGTACGATGAGATATTGGCTTTGACAGAAGAAGAAATAGCGTTGATGACTGAGCTTCATTTTATTATTGGAGAGAATCCTAGGGCAATAAAACGCTTTGTGAAT
>JAHDFW010000146.1:0-1739 GCA_020627945.1 Cytophagales bacterium | reverse complement strand
GTGTGGCAAGAGCACACAAACATTTTCAAGTCAAAAATTTAGACCAAGAATCTTGCTTGCCAATTATGTTTATTCTAGCTTGGAGCTGTAGTCCGTATAAAAGCTTGCTGCCAGATTTCAAGATATATCTTAATAGTGTATCTACTAACGAGGACGCAAAATTTGAGGGTTACTTTGGACGTGAAATTAATCAGGATGTTAAATTGAACGATAGGGAGATTATACAGAAAAATGCTGCTTTAAAGAAGTTATTATCAGTAAATAATAAGTTTGGTGAAGAGTTACTCAATCTAAATTTATATGATCTCAAGAAAGCGGTCGCTTTCGTTCAAAGATTCACATTTTCGAATTTTGTTGAGATGTAGGATAGAGAGCAGATTTAAGATTCAACTCCTCCAAACCTTTGAAATCTCGTCACTAAAGCCGCACTTTTTTGTTTATATCAACTCCTCAAAAATCAGTTCTTCTTTAGCTAATTCCGAGCGAATGTTTTTAAGTAGATTATTACGAGTTATTTCGTTTTCCTGACTTGCATAGGCGGTAATAAAGCAGTTTTGGACAATGTTACTGATTTGAGAGGCCGTTAATTCGTAGTTTTCTACTAAGAGGTTAACGTCTATATCCATACTCAATGGTAAGTCACTCGGAACTATATTTTGCCAGATCAGTTCTCGTTCATTTTTTCCAGGTTTTGGAAAGTAGATCATAGATTGAAAACGTCTTACAAATGCTTTATCTAAATTTTGTTTAAGGTTAGTGGCCAGAATTACCATGCCGTTATAGTCTTCAATGCGTTGTAGAAGATAGGCAATTTCCTGATTTGCAAAACGATCGTTGGAACTTTCGGTATTGGTTCTTTTACTAAAAAGTGCTTCTGCTTCATCGAAGAAAAGAATCCAGTTTTTGTGTTCGGCGCGTTTAAAGATTCCAGATAGATTTTTTTCGGTTTCACCAATGTACTTAGAAACTAAAAGTGATAAATCTATTCGAAAAACTGTTCTATTCGAGGCTTTACCAAGTAGACTAGCGGTTAATGTTTTACCTGTCCCAGGAGGTCCATGAAATAATGTTCGAAAGCCCTTTTTCATTCTTCGTCCTAACTCTGGATGTTGTTCCAATTGGTCTTGGTAGGTAAGCCAATTTTGAAGGTCTTCTAATTGATCTCTGGTATTGGACGGAATAATTAAATCTGTCCATTCCAAATCTGTGGTAAGTTGTTGAGCTGGAAAATTGGGGGAGAGTTGAGGGAGTTTTATCTCGTTATAGAGAAGTTGTTGAATCAAATCCTCATTCGGAACCAGCTTACCGCTCAGTAAAGGCATCCCTGATTTTACGGATTCCATTTCTACCAGATTTAAGCTAGATAGTTTTGCTTCAGGAAGAAGTTTTTGAGCAACCTCTTTTCTTAAATCTAAATGTCGAGAGGCTAATATGAAAACCGCGGTTTCACCGGTAGGAATCACCCCACGATGTGGAGCTTGTGTTATTCCCCCAAACTCTGTACAAATGATATCGAAACTAGGGTTTTTAGCTAAAAAAATATCTAAGGACTGAGGCGAGAGGTAAGGGGCCAAAGTAAGCATTAAAATTACTTGTTCTTGAAAATCCAGTTGGTGTTGCTGAATTAGGCTGTCCAAATAAGGATACTCGCCACTAAGATCAATCACTACATCATACACATCTTGAATTGAGTATGGAAGATCATTGTTGATATTATCAACGTGGAGTTGAGTTGCGAC
>JAHDFW010000145.1 GCA_020627945.1 Cytophagales bacterium | reverse complement strand
TGTGGGTAAGATCTCATTTACGGATCTCAGTAATCAAGCAGCCAATAGATATTTTCTAAATATAGCAGATATTGGACTAGGAGGAGAAGTGGTAAAAAGGGTTAACGCGGGATTTAAATGGTTACCCGCGAAATTACTTTTTGTCAAGGCCATCACTCAATGCATGCTCTTCTATAAGAAACGTAGAGTGGTTTGTCAAAACGACGGAGAACCTGTTTATCAGGGAAAGACTATGTCTATAATTGCTGCTAACGGTAAGTTTTTTGGTGGAGGGCTCTGTATTGCCCCCAAGGCAAAATTAGACGATGGTTTACTTAATCTTGTTGTTTTAGGAGATATCACCATGTTGGATTACTTCCGAAACCTTAGTAAGGTAAGAGCAGGTAAGTTGATTAAACACAACCAAGTTCAATATCATACAGGTAAGAAGATTGTGGTAGTAGATAATAAAACGGATAAGAGCGCTCCTATTCCTTTAGAGATGGATGGTGAGTTTGTAGGTCATGCCCCCGTTATATTCGAATGTGTTCCAGCAGCGTTAAGAGTGCTGAAGATGTAGCTTGTCTTTTCTGCGTTAATACGACCAGTCATTTTTCAAACCCTACCATTCAAAAGCCAAATAGTACCATTCGTAAAATGACTTGTGTCATACGTGTATTTATTAAAGACATGTATTAAATTTGATTTCATCAGGGGTTAGGGTAAATCAATATTAACAAAATGGGGTCACGTATAATTTTAGTCAGTATTGGCTTTTCAATGCTGTTTTGTGGAACGCTTTTTTCGCAACAAAACTATTCCAGCGATTATTCACTAAATGAATCTCAAGGGACTATTCCTGAAGATTTTTTGATAAACGTTTCTCAGCGTGTTGCGGATGAAAAGGAGAAGTCTGAAGATTTACTTTCAGATGATAATGACAAACGAGACGATCAAGAGGACTTTCTAATTACCAGTTCAGCGAGTTTAGAAGGTATGCTAACTGGTGGACGAGTGATGTTTGGAGACCCTTTGACAAATTACGTGAATAAGGTGGCTGATAAAATTATTGATGCCAATCCTGATTTGAAAGGTAAGTTTTCATTTTATACCATGCGGGCAGGTTTTATTAATGCCTTCTGTACACCTCAAGGGAAGATTTTTGTAAATGTAGAAATGCTTACCCGCTTAGAGGATGAGGCAATGTTGGCTTTTGTTCTATGCCATGAAATGTCACATTATCTAGAGCACCATGGTTTAAATCAGGTGGCTTATCAACATGATTTGAAAGAGCTTAGAAAGACTCGAAAATACTTGTCGGCTGGTGATTATTTGAAATTGGCGTATTCTCGTTCCAAGGATCACGAATTGGAGGCAGATAGAAAAGGGCTCGAACTCCTTTCCAAAACGGGTTACAATATCAAATCATATGAAAAGTTGTTGCATCTATTTGCGGTTTCAGAACAAGTGGAAGATGACGCTGCTTTTAGTAAGTCGTACTTTGAATCTGCAGACTTTACAATTCCTGCATGCTATGAAATTGATAAAGTTGACGAAATAGAAAAAAAATGGGACGAGAATGATACTTATGTAACTCACCCTAATAATAAAGCTAGGTTAGAAGCTCTTAAACAATACGAAGCAAGCAGAGGTTTTATTGGAGCTGGAAACGCAGATTTTCTGGTTGGTAAAGCAGAATTTGATCAAGTTATGCAACAAGCTAAGTTTGAAAATATAAATGATTGCATAGACGATTTGCAGTATACAAAAGCCTTTTATCTTACCTACAGCCTTTTGCAAAAATACCCAAATAATAAGTATCTGAATTCGAGCATGTGCAAAATTCTGTATGGTTTATCCAAATACAAAGTGCATGGTATTTATTATTACGTTGGACAATCCTATGAGGATTTTGGTGGTCAGGCACAGGCGACCAATTATTTTTTTAAAAACCTGTCTGGAAAACAAATCTCGGCGATATCGCTTAAGAAAATGTATGAATTAAGAAGCTTGTCTTCCAATCCGAATATGATAGATACACTTATTCAGGATTTAACGGCCGATGTATTCTACGAGTATTCGTTAACACCCAATGATCTAACTACAAAAGCTACTAAATATACTCAAGTGGTAGATAATTCTTTGTCACCAGCAAAACAACGATTCTCCGCTCGCAATTTTTACAAAGGAGCACTAAGGCAAGCTTCAAAATCAGGGATTTATAACAATATAACAGCCGCAGCACAAACTGTAGTGGCTAAGAAGAAGAAACATGATGATCTTAGCTACAACGATAAATTGAAAATGAAGAAGGCTAAAGAAAAGGCCCAAAAGAAATATGGTTATGGTATTCGAATGACGGCCGAGAATACGGTTGTTGTTCATCCGAGTATCAGCTTTAGGAAACGTGCCAATGTTGAGAAAACGTTGGAGAGAATGGTGAATCGAGAGACTGAATTTAATAACAGTCTAAAAGTACAACTTAAAAAAATAGGATTGCCAAGCACCTTATACAGCATGAATAATTTGGATGGGCAAAATGTAGAATATTACAATAAGTCTAGCTTTTTAAGAAACTGGGCACTGGTGCGTACATATGGCTTTAATAAGGCTGCACCAAAAAATACTCATTTGGACCTACTTAAGCGTAATTTCCCCAATAAGAAATATGCAATTATGTATTCTATTCACCCGTATTACTTTAGAAGCTCCTATTTCAAGGTTATTGATATGACAACTGGTAAGGCCGTTTATTACAAAGAGCTGGAAACTTCCTCTACTGTAACAGGAATGATAAATATCTTCGAAAGAGAGGTTCTCAACGCCAACAAATAACATTAAAAACAACTATAGATTAACTTAAAAACAGAAACACATGAAGAAAATAATTATATCCTTGTTTGTGCTGGGAATTTGCAGTCTAACAATGGCACAAAATCTGGAATGGGGAGAAGTGCAGTCGGGTAAATACTGGCCTGCCATTTTAGGTAATATAGATCAGGATGTCTACACTGCTGATTATAGTAGTAACAACACGTTTACTTTTCAGACAATTGATCTTAGTAATGAGATGAAACCCATTTTCACTCAAACATTTGAGATGATGAAAGAGTCAGGAGCTTTGGTGCGTTACGAAGGTATGGCTTATGTAGGGGATAATTATTTGTTTTTCGTATCACATTATGTGAAAAAAACTAAAATGTTCAAAATGAACGTGAGTGCATATAATGGGAAAACGGGCTCTATGGTAGCCGGCACAAAGCAACTTTTTGAAACTGAAGTGGAGGGAAGATGGAAGCGTGGTTCGTTTGATATCTTGGTACCTAAAGATCATTCTAAAATTCTTGTAGTGCATGACGTATACTCAGTTCGTAAGAAAAAGAGATCTCGTAATTACGTGTTGTTGGATGAAGAATTTGAGGAAGTTATGTCAAAGGAGATGGATGGAGATGATTATATTCCAAGTTCGTACATTATGGACAACGATGGATCTATTTATTATGTAGGTTACAATTCTACAACAGGTGTATTTATTGGTTCATTTGATGCTTTGAAAGAATACGACCACTGGCGAGAAGATTTGGATTTAGAAAACGCAAACCCAGATATGGGATATGGCAACTTAAATATTGGATTGAATACAAAAAATGAGCTAATCGTAGCGGGTTATTATACCCGACCAGTACAAGTTAAAGAAGGTAAGAAAAGAACTAGAAGAGAATTAGCAGGAGCTTATTACGCCAGATTCAATGCAGAGTCAAAAGAACAAATTGTTGGTAAGACAAGTGCTTTTCAGGATGATTTTTTAAATCAATTTAAGTCAGAACGAGATCTTAAGAAAGGTAAGTCTGCGAACTTAAGCAATAAGTATAATACCAATTTCGACATGCACGAAATGGAAGATGGAAGTGTAGTGATGGCAGGCGAGGCGTATGCTTATTATATTCGTACGGATGGGAACGGTAACACAGCTGGTGAAACTTTCGTATATGGAGATATTGTTACAGCGGAATTTGATAAAGAGGGTAATTTGAAATGGGCTCATAGAGTACCTAAATTGCAACGCTTTTCTTGGAATTCATTTGGAGGAATATTCATCTTCTCGTCACGAGGGATTCATATTTTATTTGTAGATATTGATAAAAGCACCAGACACTTTTCATTTGTAAGTGGGATTATGGATAATAAAATGGTAATGCTGTACTACGATAACCCTAAGAACCCAACTACGTTTGATAAGGATAACTTTAAAACTCAAGCGATGAATAACGTAAAGAGTGGAGTTCTTCGTAAGTGTACGATTGATCTTGATACTGGAGAGAAGATTATTGAGGATATGGAAACAGGAAAAAGTGAGTCTACCTACATGGTGCCAAGAACATCACGTCAGGAAACAGAAAATGATCCTATAATTTTCTATTCACGTAAAGGAAGTAAATATCGTTGGGGTAAATTAAGCTCTGGCAAATAAGTTTTTTTCAATCACACAAAGAAGCCTGGTAAGATTCATTTCTTGCTGGGCTTTTTAGTTTGAGTTAAGTTGCTCCCGTACCTCCATCAAACAAAATCCCAGTAAGTTTTCGCCTCTCCATAATACAGGGTTGTAGGCATGTTGGTGATTTTGATCCATACCAATTCCCCAAATAGCATCTACAGGGCTTGCTTCTACAATTATTCTTTTACCAGTGTTTAGGAGAAACTCTTTTAAGTCAGGGTTCTGATCAAATTTGTGGAAGTTTCCTTTAGTTACGATTTCACATTTATGCTCATCCCAAATTTCTGATTTGAAATTGAGTACATTTCGCCCCAGTTTCTTTGCTTTTGCAGGGCTAGATGCATTTATGATTTCATGGATTAAGGTATCATTTTCTGGTTCAAATAAACGAGCTTTTTCGGCCATCATATAATGCTCTGTTGAAGCATAGGTAATCCCTTCAACAATAAACTTTGTTGGATACCATTGACTAAAACAAGCTTTAGTAACTTCGTTTCCTTTTTGAGAATGTCCCCAGAAGAAGAGATATTTGAGCTTTTTGCCTTTCTGAAAGTCCGATTGAAGTTGTTTTAGGTTGTACATGACGTATTTCTCCCTATTTATTTTACGTTGATGTTGATGGTGTCAGAAAGTGTGAAATAATTACCTTCGGGGCCTTTGAATGAAAGTTCTGTAATAACTTTTTGTTTCTCTAGCTTGGCAGAAGTACGTTTTTTAGGAGTAAACCCAATTTTTGTCGTAAGTGTTGAGGGATCATAAGATTCTGCCGTTTTAAATTCTTCCTCTCCGTCTAACTTCCATTTTACTGTAACTGGATTTGCACTAGAAGCAACACATAAACCTATGTTCGTTTCAAAGTATTCTCCGTTTTTCACAATAGCTCCTTCTTTCAAATGAAAACGATATAAAATATCGAATTTAAAATCTTCGGCACCAATATAGGTAGATAATAATCTTAGCGTTTGAAATTCCAAATTACTCAATTCGTTATCTAGAATGGCTAGATTCAAAGGGTCACTTAAAGAGGCTTCATTTCTATAGTAATCCGTGTTAATTAGACGAGATTCGTAAGAATAACCTTTGAGGTATAAGTCTGATAATTTGTTCATGGCATCGCAGCCATTAAGAATATGATCAACTATTTCTGTTGTTACTACCGAATCGGAGTAAGCATTATTAATTAATATTTCAAGATTGTCAGCAAGTGATTCAATGTTTTTTGCCTTTTTTAAAATTTTTAATTCATTGGATTTATTGCCTCTTTCTTTCACTATGACTTTGATCATACGAACCAGTTTTTGACTTTCCTTTCTAGAAGTGAAAGTGATATTCTTAAGATGTTTTATTTGTCCTTCTAGCTTACTATTCTTAGAGGAACAACTATAATTGAAGGCTATTAAGACAACAGCAGCTGAAAAATATAATAAGTGGAATGCTTTCATGTGATGGGTATGCCCCCAGAAGAAGATATATTTGAGCCTTTTACCTTTCTGAAAGTCGGATTGAAGTTGTTTTAGGTTGTACATTTAATGTTTAGAAGTACAAGGTTAATTTAGGGGCTATACGAAATACAGATCCTGATCGTATGCTAAGGTTTGAATTGTCCATTCTATATATTTTTCTATGGCCAATTCCAAAAATCGCTTCAATACCTATCGAGGTTTTCTTTTTTGACTTAAACATATACGACAACCCAGCATTGGCCATTGCTAAACGGCCTCTGTAAGAGATAGTCTCACCTGTTGATCCTGTGAATTTGTCAGTAATATAATAGAAGTTTGTTTCCAGAATTGGGGTAAATCTTTTATTGAGTACATACCACCTCAGGTATGGGCCAAAATTTGTTAGATCATATCTACCAATTATATTGGTATTAAAATCCGCTCCGACTTGAAATTTAGGAATGAAAAAACGACCGTATTTCGAGTTCAGATGAACAATTAAGCCACGGCTACCTCCCCATCCGCCTGTAAAAAGCAAGCCCGCCATATTCTTGCCTTTCTCGTAATGTTCAAATTTTACGGTGCTATCTTCAGATTCAATATTCTGTCCAATTACCTTTGAAAAGTTGACCATCAGAAGTAATATCAATGGTAGGTGAAGGAATGTTTTTATTTTTAATTGTTTCATATTGAAAGTTAAGCGAAAAATATAAAATAAAAAAAAGCCCTAACATTTATCGTCAGGGCTTTCAATTTATTGTTATGTTGTCAGCTATTAACCGATTTCAACTCTTTTAAATTCAGCAACTTTAGCTCCACCGAATTCTTTCAATAAAGCTTCAACAGTTTTAGAGCTATCTTTTACGAAAGACTGTCCTAAAAGAGTGTTGTCTTTCAAGAAACGATTTACTTTACCTTCAGCAATTTTGTCAATAATTTGCTCTGGCTTACCTTCAGCGAGAGCTTGCTCACGACCGATGTTTCTTTCTTTCTCAAGAGTATCAGCATCAACTCCGCTCTTATCAATAGCGATAGGACGCATAGCAGCGATTTGCATAGCTAAATCCTTACCAAGTCCTGGAAGGTCACCTGATCCTCCTTCTAAAGCGATCAATACACCTAATTTAGAACCAGCGTGGATATAAGGTACTACAGTGTCACCAGAAATTTTCTCGTAAGATCCGATTTCAAGTTTTTCACCGATTTTACCCATGTTTTCAGTAAGAACCTCAGATACCTTCTGACCATTCATGTCAAGATTCAGGATATCTTCGATGCTTCCAACACTTGTGTTACTTACTAAATTAGCGATCTCTTTACCTAAGTTTTGGAAATCTACGTTTTTAGCAACGAAGTCAGTCTCACATTGAAGAGACATAGCAAAACCTTCAGTTCCGTTAGAGTTTACACTTGCAAAAACAGCACCTTCTGAAGTGTTACGATCTTGTCTTTTCTCAGAAATCTTTTGTCCTTTCTTTCTAAGGAACTCGATCGCTTTGTCAAAATCACCATCAGCCTCAACCAAAGCCTTTTTACAGTCCATCATTCCGGCTCCGGTTTGTTTACGAAGTTCATTAACTTCTTTTGCAGTAATTCCCATAGTTATTAATTACTTTTTAGGGTTAAATATTAATTTTTTAGTTGAGTTTAAACAAAAGAACATTGACGAATAGGCCAATGTTCTTAAGTAAAAATGTTATTTAAGTTAGAGGATTAAGCTTTAGCTTCTTCTTTTTTGGCCTCTGCCTTAGCTTTGTCCTCTGCTTTTTGCTTGCTACGCTCAGAAAGTCCTTCTTCGATAGATTTAGCAATATACTTAGTAATTGCTTCTATAGATGAACTTGCATCGTCGTTTGCAGGAATTATGAAATCGATACCTTCTGGGTTAGAGTTAGTATCAACCATTCCAAAAATAGGAATGTTTAATTTTCTTGCTTCTTTTACTGCAATATGCTCACGAGTTACATCGATGATAAATATAGCAGCAGGTAGTCTGTTAAGATCAGCGATCCCCCCAAGTACTCTTTCAAGCTTTTCACGCTCTCTAGAGATCATAAGACGTTCTCTTTTCGCAACGTTTTTCTCAAATTCTGGATCTTTCTCCATCTTATCGATGGTACCCATACGCTTGATAGACTTACGAATTGTAGCGAAGTTAGTCAACATTCCACCTAACCATCTTTCAGTTACGTAAGGCATGTTCAGACGAGCTGCCTCAGTTGATATGATGTTACGTGCTTGTCTCTTAGTTGCTACAAACATTATTTTTCTGCCAGAGCGCGCAATATTTTTCAATGCGTCGGCGGCTCTTTCACAGGCACCGGCTGTTTGGTTCAGGTCGATGACGTGGATGCCATTTCTTTCCATGAAAATGTATGGAGCCATTCTTGGATCCCATTTTCTGGTTAAGTGCCCCATGTGCACATTGGCATCAAGCAGTTCCTTGTGAGTGATTTTACCCATTTTGAAGTTTGATGATATAAAAATTTAAATTAACGCTTACTAAATTGGAAGCTTCTTCTTGCCTTACGCTTACCGTACTTCTTACGTTCAACCATTCTGGAATCACGAGTAAGTAAACCTTCTGGCTTCAACATTGGACGGTAAGTCTCATTGTCGATTTCACAAAGAGCTTTAGATATAGCTAGACGTAAAGCTTCTGCTTGTCCAGTTAATCCACCTCCTTTTAGGTTTACATTGATATCGTACTGACCTTCAGTCTCAGTGTACTGGAAAGGTTGGTTAATGATAAGACGAAGAACTTCCGTTGGGAAATAGTCTTCAAGAGGTCTCTTGTTAACTGTAATGCTCCCTTTTCCTTCTTGCATGTAAATACGTGCAATAGAGGTCTTTCTTCTTCCAGTTGTATTTATAACTGCCATTCGGAATTATATATTAAAATTTAATTGCTTCTGGTTTCTGTGCTTCATGTGGGTGGTTATCACCCAAGTATACATGTAGGTTCTTCAAAATAGCAGATCCTAAACGATTCTTTGGCAACATTCCACGAACTGAACGCTCTACGATCCCGTTAATTTCTTTACGAGCACCGTTTTTCTCTTTAGAGATTCTTTCAGACTTTTCTTGCAACAGTTTTGCTGTCACAATCTTCTGTCCACCTGTGTAACCAGAGTGAGAGATATATTTCTTATCGCTCAATTTGTT
Source organism: Cytophagales bacterium (assembly GCA_020627945.1). GTDB lineage: Bacteria > Bacteroidota > Bacteroidia > Cytophagales > JAHDFW01 > JAHDFW01. The sequence continues at coordinate 2,144 of JAHDFW010000145.1, read as the reverse complement.
ACCTGAAAGGTGAATCTTCTCCGCATTAATCACGATAATGTTGTCACCGCAATCAGCATGAGGAGTGAAGCTTGTCTTGTGCTTACCTCTTAATATTTTTGCAATCTCAGAACTCATTCTACCTAATGTAGCTCCGTCTGCATCAACAACATACCACTTTTTTTCAACTGTAGCGCTGTTTTCGAATTTGGTTTTATAACTTAAACTATCCATTTATTGTTACTGTCTTTCAATTATTTACGGGAGAATTTCACCCTGCTTTTTGAAAAATGGACACAAATGTAGCCTGTTTATTTTTGGTATGCAACCTTTTGGAGATAAAAATAATTAAAACAGCGTGATTTGAACACAATTTGCTTACTTGCGTGTCGATCTGCATGAAAAAAGTCCTAATAATACAAACTGCTTTTATAGGTGATGCTATTTTAGCAACTGCTTTGCTCGAACATCTAAATAGCGTCTCAGATGGTTATAGGGTCGATTTCTTGGTGCGAAAGGGGAATGAAGCTTTGCTTAGTGGAAACCCTAATATTAATCAGGTACTTATTTGGGATAAAAAGAGAAAATTCGATAGTATGTTGGAAGTGCTAAAGACTATTAGGTCAGCGCGTTATGATGTAGTTTTGAATTTGCAACGATTCTTATCAACGGGTATATTTACGGCGTTTTCTAACGCTAAAGTTAAAGTTGGATTTGCGAAGAATCCACTGTCAATATTGTTTCATTTTAGGATGCCTCATGCTATTGGTGATGGCACTCATGAAGTTCAGCGCAACCTTAAATTGTTGGAGCCTTTGGTAGGTAGTCTTGACCTTAAAGGTTCGGAGTTGCCAAAGCCAAAGTTGTATCCATCTGATGAAGATTGGGCAATTACTCAAGACTTGAAGAAAGGTGTGGAGAATTATATAACAATTTCTCCTTCGTCCGTTTGGTTTACAAAACAATACCCAAGAGAGAAGTGGATAAAGTTTTTAAATAACTTAAGTGAGGCAAGCCCAAAACTTAATACATACATTTTAGGGGCTCCATCCGACTATGAATTTTGTGAGAGTATTAAGAGAGCTTCTAGGAATTCAAGAATCCAAGTTGTTGCAGGTAAACTTAGTTTGGTTCAATCGGCTTGTTTGATGAAGGGTGCAAAAATGAATTATGTAAACGATTCAGCTCCTCTTCATCTTTGTTCTGCAATGGACTCACCTGTTGCTGCTATTTTTTGTTCTACGGTACCAGGTTTTGGATTTACTCCTTTATCTACGATTAGTCACGTGTTGGAGTCAAATTATGAACTAGATTGTAGACCTTGTGGTTTGCATGGAAAGAAGGAATGTCCAAAGGAGCATTTTAAATGTGGGGATATTAACGATACTAAATTGTTGCAAATAATTTAAAGTAAAAATCGGTTGCAACATAATAATATGAAGCAACCGATTTCGAAATTATTAAATACTTTACAGCTTATATCCAATACAAAACATTGCTGAATGATTAATATCTCCACTTAAGTACAGTTGTGAACCGAGCCGGAAGCCAAGTCCAAAACTTTCACCAAGAAAAGTAGAGTAACTCATACTATCATAGAATATGCCGAAACCTATAGATTTGCTTCTTCTCATTTCCATGAGGTAAATTCTAAGAGGTTCATTAGCAGAGTCATATATTATCCTTGAACCGAAATTCGTTATATGCACATAGTTTAGGTAATTAAATCCCAAACAAAGAAATCCCTTGCCGAGCTCATTTTTCTTTGAAAACGGAGACCATCCTACTTCTAAACCATACTCTTTGAAGGTGTTTTGAACATTATCAAAAAAGTCCGCGGTAGATTTATATTGTTCGCCCATTCCTTGAGCAAAATGGAATGATCCTTTTATTCGATTATTAAAGTGATATCCCACTTTTGTTTCTACCCTAGAAAGCAATTCATCCCCACTTCCAAAAAATGTTCCACCAATACCCACCGAAAAATAAGTAGATTGGGCATTTAATTTGAACGTAACTAGCGTGATAAAGATTAATATAGTGATTTTTTTCATGCTCTAAAGTATTCTTAATTCCGTTTATTGGCAAGAAACTTCGGCTCTAAATGAACCTTGAGTTCCTAAAATCACAGGCTCTGGATTAATAAACGTTTTGTGTTAATAATT
>JAHDFW010000144.1 GCA_020627945.1 Cytophagales bacterium | reverse complement strand
TAATGTTTTCATTTAACTTTTTACTCCAAATTTCAGCTCCAGAAAAAGCCACTAACCTAAGGTTTTTATCACCAGTTTGTAAAATAAACTCTCTCCCTCCTTTAACATGATTTCTAACGATGAAGGGTTTAGTAATTACAGGAGACTTGAACACACTAATAACTTCAGATTCCGAAAACTTAACCCCACTAAGATCCAACTCTTCTTGGTCATTTTGAGCAATAACCACGACATTAGTATCACTCATCGAAGTATCCTTGACCTCCGGCAACGTCTGATCATCTTCTTCTAACTCGACAGGAGCCACATCTTCGTCTACCTTCGCTACAAATTGATAATCCTGACTTACCGAAGCAAACCCACTTAATAATTGATCTACATCTCCAGTTGGAATCTTTTGCATCACAAAAAAGTCTACCGCATTATTATCATCAGATACTTGAGCATTACCTAGCAATGCAGGTTTCATTATTAATGTGGCTAAAGCATTTGTAGACAGCTTCGACAACATATCATAATGCTTTAAAGACTTACCCCATACATTTTCATCATCCATGGCTTGAATAACCTCGAATATTGCTGACTCATCTTTAGAAATTATATACTGATTATACAATCTTGCCACTGTCACTTCAAGTGTATCGTTGGTATCTTCCGATTTATATCCAAGGTTTGTCAACTCGATGTCTCTGTAATTGCCCTTGTCTATTTTGAAATAGTCTGCAGTATGAATTTCAACGGTTTTTGAAATAAACACTGGCTTTAATCCATTCGCTGTTTTCAGGAAAAACACAAGTGGTGCTCCTTTAATCAGGTCACTCAGTGGAGCATTAAGCACATTTTCTTCAATAATTTCTGTTCTACTTCCCGAATAAACCAGTGCCGTATTCATAGGAAGCAAATCTCCTTTAATGGTACCAGACAAAAAATCCGTGGTATCATCAGAATTTATAGTTCTACCTTCAAACGAAAGACCACTCCCCCCTTCTTCTGTTGAAATCGAAACCAATCCATTTCCAAAGGACATCAGAAATTCGTTATAAATACCTTCAGTCCCTCCAAGCATTTGACCCAGCAACGAGGAATTGATATACACATTACCTTCCTTATAAGCTATTTTCTCTTTATCCGAAGCGGCTCTACAAACCCCTTCTAAAATTATTGGAGACTCCGTAATTACCGTAAATTTACCTAATTGAACATGCGAATAACCCGCTGTAGATGTTTTGATGGATTTACTTTTATATTGGCGTTCAGTTATTCCTTCTTCTGCTCCAAAGTATGTAACAATTGCATCGTCCTCCATGTAAAACACTAACGCTACACTGTCCGGCCCCACTATATGGCCACTTACATAACATTGAGTTTCGGCTAAGTTATTCAACTTACTAACCCCACTAGACAATCTAGCAATTGCTTGATGAGATTTTAACCACGCAAACTCGGAAGAAGCCGTGTCCGACAAGACCGACTTAAGATCATTCACAGAGGAAAAAAATACAGCATCTTGTGGAACCAATCCTGCTATTGCAAACTTTTTATTTTCCCATTGCGGAGCATAGTATTGATATGCAAAATATGATCCAGCCAGAAGCGCAATAAAAATAACGAAGTAAAGTGTTTTTCTCATTAAAATTTCCTCTATTTGTTAATCGCAAATGTAGTAATATAAACTTCAAATGCATAGAGAAACCATAACAAGCAAACATGCGCGTTGTAATACAAAGAGTTAGTCAGGCTTCGGTTACCATAAATAGCAACTTAAAATCTTGCATTAAAAAGGGGTTACTGCTTCTTATAGGCATTGAAGCTGAAGATACGAGTGAAGATCTGGAATGGCTTTGCAAGAAGGTTTTGAACATGCGCATTTTCGGAGATGAAGATGGAAAAATGAATCACTCCGTGGTTGATGTGAAAGGAGAACTATTAATTATAAGTCAATTCACACTTCATGCAAGTACCAAGAAGGGAAACCGTCCTTCATTTATAAGGGCTGCTAGACCAGAATTTGCCATACCCATGTACGAAAAGTTTGTGAATCGCATAGAAGAATTATACTCATCTTCCATGGTTAAAACTGGTGAATTTGGTGCAGATATGAAAGTTGAATTACTTAATGATGGTCCAGTAACCATTGTTATCGACAGTAAAAACAAAGAATAATATGGCTTCATTGTTTGGGCATATTGCAGCTGGTTACACTATTAAGAAGTACTTACACCCTACTAAAAGTGGTTTAATTCTATTTCTTGCAATGCTAAGTGCTTTCTTACCTGATTTTGACGTAATTGGATTTAAGTTCGGAATTGCCTATGAATCTTTTTGGGGACATCGAGGATTTACTCATTCTATAGCATTCGCAATTATATGGGGGCTGATTGTCTGTGCATTTTTCAAAGAAAAACGGTTGATCATATTTTTGATAATCAGTTTAAGTACTGTTTCACATCCATTGTTGGACGGAATGACTTCTGGAGGACATGGTGTTGCTTTTTTCTCCCCCTTCAATAATGGACGCTATTTCCTGCCTTGGAGACCAATAAAAGTTTCTCCCTTGGGAGCAAGTAGATTCTTTTCCGAATGGGGATGGAAAGTAATAAAAAGTGAAGCTCTTTATATAGGATTGCCTTGCCTTATATTATTAGGACTTCGTGAAGCTGCTATTTTTGGACATTCCAATAAAAAATCTGAAGAACATGACAATTGAAGAAGCTCAAAAAATTGTAGATCAATGGATTCAAGAGCATGGTGTTCGTTATTTTAACGAACTAACTAACATGGCCATGTTGACTGAAGAAGTTGGTGAAGTTGCCCGAATAATAGCTAGAAGATATGGTGAGCAATCGGAAAAGGAATCGGACAAAGAAAAAAATCTTGGCGATGAAATGGCTGATGTTTTATTCGTGTTAATCTGTCTGGCTAATCAGACCGGAATTAACCTTACTGAAGCTTTGCAAAAGAACCTTGATAAAAAAACCAAAAGAGATTCTGAGAGACATAAAAACAATTCTAAGTTAACTGGACAATAAACTCATAAAGGCTTATGAAAACCTACATTTTCAAAAAATTACTTCAAAAATCTGGTTGGGAGCACAATGTTGCTGTGGAAGTTGATAGCAACGGGTTAATTACAAGTATTGGTCCCTCAACCGACAATAATCATAACGGTGAAGAAGTAAATGGTTTTGCCATTCCGACTTTTTACAATGCCCACTCCCATGCCTTTCAATATGCAATGGCTGGCTTGGCAGAACGACACAGTACTACTGAAGATCATGGAGATTTTTGGTCTTGGAGACATGCTATGTATCAGTTAGCTCTTTCAATTAGTCCAGATGAACTCCAAGCAATTGCAACTCAACTTTATGCTGAGATGGTCCGCCTAGGATATTCTCAGGTGGCAGAGTTTCATTATGTACATCATGATAAAAATGGCAATCCGTTTAATAACCATTCCGAAATGGGTGAACGATTGGTTTTGGCAGCAAAAACAGCGGGGATCAAAATAACACTTGTCCCTATTTTTTATCAAAAAGGTGGTTTTGGTAAAGAGCCTGGAAAGGATCAGCGTCGGTTTATATCTCCTACATTAGAGCAATATCTAAAACTCTACGAAGCTTCATCCAAAAGCACAGAATTATATCACAATGCTAATATTGCATTAGGAATTCATTCTATGCGAGGTGTTGAACCTACAACAATTATTGAAACCATAAATTCAGGACCTAAAGATGTTCCTTTTCATATTCATATTGCGGAACAACCAAAAGAAATTGAAGACTCCATTGCATATTTAGGAAAACGACCTGTTGAATGGTTATGTGATAATGCAAACCTTTCTAATCGATTTCAATTGGTACACGCTACCCACCTAACTGATTCGGAGGTTAAGGATATTGCTAGTTCTGGAGCACAAGTAGTCATCTGCCCTACTACAGAAGGTAATCTTGGAGATGGTATTTTCCCTCTCAGACGTTTCCATGAGCTTAATGGCAACTGGTGTATTGGAACCGATAGTCACGTAAGCCTAAATCCATTTGAGGAATTGAGATTGTTAGATTATGGACAAAGACTTATCTCCCATCGTCGAAACACATTTACCAGCTCTACAGAAGGAAATAGTGCTCATTTCGGAATTGATATGGCTTTAAAAGCTGGTAAAATAGCAGGAAATGAAACTTTAAACAACTACTTTGAAGTGGGGCAATCATTAGATGCTCTAGTAATAAAAGAGAATGTTCCACTTCTTTCAACTTGTTCTGATAATAACTTACTAAACAGTATACTTTACTCCTCAGATCCAACTTGGAATAAGGGTACTATAATTGATGGAAAGTGGATTGTTAAAGATTCGATTCATATGGATGATGAGCTCATAACTAAGGACTTTGCCAATACGATCATAAATCTTAAAAATCGTTAAGTAATGAAACAGCTTTTGATTCTTGCAATATTTATTGCTAGTTCTCATTTCGCGTTTGGACAAAATATAGTGTTGAACGTAGGTGTGGATACAACATTATTTCAAGACATTAAAGAGCCGCTGGATCATTGGATTAGTTTTCTAAAAACAGGAGATGATGATGCTGGCATAGCTTATTGGAATCCTGAAGAAGTAGAAAAATATGGTAAAAAATATTATTGCTTAGCGGAAACAGAACTCTATTTCGGAATGGACAATTATCTCCAACTTTTAAGCAGTCCTACCTTCAAACTGACCATAATGTCCGTTCGTCAATTTAATGAGTATTACAAAATCCAAACTTTGGTTAGCATGCAAGTCAATGACAGTCTTTCGGATAACGTCATGTACCTATTTCATGTGTATGCTAAGGAAACGGATTCAGGCTGGCAATTATTTAATGCACTTCCGATTAATACGAAATTACGATTTAACAACACCACGGTGGGGATTATCAAATATCATTATCCAAAACATCATCAGTTCAATCCCCTATTGGCTCAAAAGCAGTTGGCGTTTATTGATTCAATTTGCAAGGTGTTTGATGCTCCTATGGACACTATGGATTACTATTTCACTGAAACCCAAGAAGAATTACTGAAAGTAAAGGGTATGGACTATGTAATGGGCGTGAATGGAATTGAAAAACCTTCGGGTCGAGGTGGGCTTAATATGATCATGGGTTCTGGTTGTGGAGAATATTACCCTCATGAATCCGTACACGTTTTTATTCAACCTTTATTTCCTAACATGCATCTTTGGGCAAATGAAGGTCTAGCAACTTTTCTAGGAGGTACTGGCCACAACACATTGGATGATGAAGTCAAAAAACTAAAAGTGTATCTTAACGAGCATCCTGAAGTTGATCTAGATTCTATGTTAACATTTATTAATGTAGACGGGATTGTTGCAGATTACCGTTATGTAATGGGAGGATTAATCGTTAAAGAAGTTTACAACAAGGGAGGAATAAAATTACTTAAGAAATTTCTGAATGCCGGTAAATCAAACGAAGATTACCTAAGAGCTATCCAAGAATGTCTTGGCGTTAAACAAAAGAACTTCAATAAGCATTTCCGTTCATTAATCAATAAACACTATTAAAATGTCAATTCGAATTGGTTTAATATCTGACACACATAGCTATCTTGATCAAGATATATTAGACCATTTTACCGATTGCGATGAAATCTGGCATGCTGGAGATTGGGGAAATGAAGACGTTTCAAATCAGTTGGAAGAATTTAAACCTTTACGAGGTGTTTATGGTAATATTGACGGACATCAAATCAGAGCGATCCATCCGAAGAATCAAATATTTAAAATTGGTGGAATCAAGGTCTTTATGACCCATATTGGAGGATACCCTGGTCGTTATAACAAAGAAGCCAAGGCTGTTATAGAAAGTGAACGACCTAATCTCTTCATTTGTGGACATTCCCATATTCTGAAAGTAATGCCTGATAATAAAAATCAATTGCTCCACATCAACCCGGGTGCAGCTGGTAAACATGGATTTCACAAAGTTAGAACCATTATACGCTTTTCAATCAATCAAGGTAAAATAGAAGACTTGCAAGCCATAGAACTAGGCGCTAGAGCCTAACAACGGCATTCACCTACAAGATTTTGTTCTACATTTGAACTATTTTAGCGCAACAAAGCGTTACATTGTTCAATACACAAGAAGTATATATTTAAACTCTCTGCTATGAAAAATCTTACCCTAATCGTATTTCTGATTGTAGCCTCTATAACTATGAATGCACAAGATATGACCAAACAAAAAATGGCTAAAATTCTTGGTAAAGAAACAACCATTCTTGAAACCACGGAACGCTCTTGGCAAGTTCGTTTGGATAAAGTCACATTGATTATAATTATCGATGAAAATGCGAATCGAATGAGAGTCATATCACCCGCTGCATACACCAAGGATTTGAAGAAAAAAGACTATGTAACTTTATTAGAAGCAAATTACCATTCCGCTCTAGATGCCAAATATGCTATAGACGGTGAGTATGTTTGGTCTACCTATGTTCATCCCCTAAAAGAACTATCTGAAGATCAATTTATAGATGCTCTATACCAAGTGAGAAACCTTGTGTATACCTATGGTGGAAGTTACACAAGTACGAACTTGGTATTCGGTAAATAAGTCGCTTACATACATCATCCTAGTGCAAACCTTATTCTAAACTTAAAATTAAGGTAACCTAACATATTCATCTGATTACCAAATAAATATTGAATAAAACCTTAATTTGTCTACTAAATATTACGATTTTGCAACTTCTTCTACTTCAACCGTATCTGAAGGCTCTGATTCAGTGATTTCTAACATTGGAATAGCATCTAACTGCTTCATGTATACCACTCTCACAGAATCATATTGAGTACGGTATTCTTCCTTAACGGGTTTAGATGCTGGGAACTTCTCACGCTTAGGGTTTACTTGCTTTCCATTCTTCCAAAAACGATAACAAACGTGCGGACCAGTAGCTAACCCTGTACTACCAACATAGCCTATAGTTTGTCCTTGCTTTACTCTAACCCCAGGACTAATTCCCTTAGCAATTCTAGACATGTGAAGATACTGTGTAGTGTACGTAGCATTGTGTTTAACTTTCACGTATCTCCCGTTATATTTGCTGTACCTCGCCTCAATAATTGTCCCTGATCCTGTAGTTCGAATTGGTGTTCCTGTAGGCGCTGCATAATCAGTACCTAGATGTGCTTTCCATCTTTTTTGAACAGGATGAAACCTTCTATAAGTAAAAGCGGAAGTCATACGACCAAACTCTAAAGGAGATTTTAAAAAGGCACTCCTCAAACTCTTCCCTTTACTGTTATAATAATCTCCAATACTGTCTTGCTCAAAGAAGATTGCATAATAGCTGCTATCATGATGTTTGAAGTAAGCCGCCTCAATATCTTTGATTCCAACAGATTTATCTTCTACAAAATTCTCGTTAAAAATCACCTTAAACTGATCTCCCTTTTTCAAATGATAGAAATCAATCTGCCAAGCAAAAATACTGGATAAATCAATCGCTACAATTGGACTAATGTTGTTCTCAGTAAGAGTTTCGTACAACGATGACTTGATAGTTCCGGAAGCCATTTTTCGCTCCGTAGTAATCTCTTTAACCTGTCTAGATACATAAACTGAATCTCGCAAATCAACTACAATATAGTCTGTATTGTCTATTTCATAAATCATGAGTTGTAAGTCCTCTGAAGTATCTTTCTTACAAAACATGGTATACTTGTTACCTGCTCTTATTTTACGCACATCAAAAACTCCTTTAGAAGCATTAGCAATCTTATAGATATCTGCGTATTCCATTCCATAATCGATAAGAATATCACTTAAGTTTTCGTTGCGCTTAACCTCAGCATCATAAATACTAAACGAATCTTCTTTAAATCCATAACGTAACTTAGGCTCTGGGATTACCAAGCTATCTAACATTTGATGATTCTCGCCAATTACAAGTAATTCGTTTTCTGTCTGCTTCTCCGATAACCAATACCCTGCTCCTACTCCAATACCAAGCAATACTACAATTCCAACTGGAATTATAATTTTCCAATAATTTTTCATCCTGACCTTCCTTTCCTGTTTTAGTTTGAAATGTGTTTGCAAAAAACGGCAAACCATTTTTATTAATCAAACGTGGCTAGGATAAAAATAGTATTTTTTGCATTTTTGTGCCTTCAAAAATGTTGCGTTATTAAATGACCGATAAGTTCATCAAAAAAACCATCGAAGGACTGGAAAACAGTTCCTGTTGGGGCGCGAATGAACTTGCGATGCGTAAGGATCAAAACCTTCTGTACTCGCTGTCATGGGACAATCAAGGTTTCATCATTGAGAACTTTCTTAATCCAGAGGAATATGCCGAGTTTATAAAAAACGTTGGCATTTTTTTTTCAGAGACATTATCTGAACTGAAGGTATCCGTATCACCTACATTTAACTTCTCTGAGTATCATAAAATAGCTGGAGAACATCATTTAGATTTCATTAATAAAATCAAACATCTGGACTCTAAAAACTTCCCTATTGATAAATCCATTATTGAAAAGCGGATTTCTGACATAATGGGATTCAATGTCACTAACTTCAACCCTACTACTAAGGAAAGTGTGTTTCATTTTAGAGTTATTCGTCCAAACTTTAGTGACAATAATCCAATTCACCGAGACACCTGGCATTGGGAATATAAAGACAATATAAACATTTATGTAGGCTTATTCGGTAGTGATGAAAGAACTAGTTTACCTATAATCCCTGGTAGCCATCATTGGAATGAGTCTAAGGTGAAAAGAACCGAAAGTGGTGCATTGATCAACGGGATTCAATATGTAGTTCCTGCAACTACAGAAGTTTCTGAAGAACATTCTATAATAAGACCTAATCCAGCAGAGAATGAGGTAATGATTTTTTCACCTTATCTGCTACATGGAGGAGCAATAAATGAATCTGAAAACCATACTCGAATTAGTTTGGAAATGCGTTTTTGGAAATCAAACAATGAATTAGATAAACCAACAAATACTTAACACAAGCATGAGCGACGCTATTAAACACGAATGTGGAATTGCCATGATCCACCTTAGAAAACCATACAGCTACTATGTAGAAAAGTATGGTCCTTTGTATGCATTGAGTAAAATGTATCTTTTAATGGAAAAACAAAGGAATCGTGGTCAAGATGGTGCAGGGTTAGCTGTAATTAGAAAAAACACCCGGCCTGGACAACGCTTCATAAGCCGTAAACGTTCGATCGACTCCAAGGCTATAGAAGATATTTTTAAAAATATCAATGGATATTTCGAAAAAGCATTCAATGAGAATCCAGAGGAATATAATAACGGAGAATGGCTTAAGGATAATGTTCCTTATTCTGGAGAAGTCTTACTTGGTCACCTGCGTTATGGAACTCACGGTAAAAACAGCATAGAAAATTGCCATCCGATGTTACGTCCAAACAATTGGAGAAGTCGAAACCTTATAATGGCTGGTAATTTTAACTTAACTAATGTAGACGAACTTTTCGATGTCCTTATAGATTTAGGGCAACATCCAAAGGAAAAGTCTGATACGGTTACCGTAATGGAAAAAGTTGGTCATTACCTCGATGAAGAAGTTGAACGGTGGTATGACTTCTATAAGTCAGAACTTACTAAGCGGGAAGTCACCAATAAGATTGAAGAAAGCATTGATATCGAAAAAATATTGAAGAAAGCTTTCAGTGACTTTGACGGTGGTTATGCTATGGCTGGATTGACAGGTTATGGAGCTTCTTTCGTAGTTCGAGATCCTTCTGGAATTCGTCCAGCACATTATTACGCGGATGATGAAATCATAGTTGTTGCTTCTGAAAAGGCTGCCATTAAAACTTCCTTTAATGTAGAGTATTCCGACATTCAGGAAATAACTCCAGGAAATGCATTAATCATGAACAAAGATGGAAGTTATTCTGAAAAAGAGATCTTAGCTCCTTTAGAGCGTAAATCTTGTTCCTTCGAACGAATCTATTTCTCAAGAGGAACCGACCCTGCTGTTTATAATGAAAGAAAGAAACTAGGTCAATTACTTTGCCCTAAAATTCTTGAGATGGTGGATTATGACCTTAATAACACTGTATTTTCTTATATCCCCAACACAGCCGAAACTTCATGGATCGGTATGATGCAAGGACTTGAAGATTATTTGCGTGGAGAACGTAAAAAAGTCATTGCGAATAAAAAGTCAACTCCAGAAGAAATTGACAACGTACTGAGTCTTAGAACTAGGGTTGAAAAGATCGTTATTAAAGACGCTAAGCTTCGAACTTTTATTACAGACAATGACAGTCGTAATGACCTTGTAGCTCATGTCTATGATACAACTTATGAAGTGATCGAAAAAAACACGGACACTTTAGTAGTTATTGATGATTCCATTGTAAGAGGAACTACCCTTGAGAAAAGCATCCTTGCTATGTTGAAAAGGCTAGAACCTAAGAGAATTATCATTGTCTCGGCTGCACCACAAATTCGTTATCCTGACTGCTATGGAATTGACATGAGCAGAATGAGAGAGTTTATTGCATTTAGAGCCGTATTAGAATTACTTAAGGATCACGGAAAAGAAGATGTACTTCATGAGGTTTATGCTAAGTGTAAAGAAGCTCAGGAGAAAGACCAATTGGATAAAGTTAATTTTGTGAAGCCTGTTTACGAATCGTTTAGCAATGAAGAGATTTCGAAAAAAATTGCGGAAATGGTTACACCTGATAATACAGATATCCAAATAGACGTATTATTTCAGACCGTAGAAGATTTGCACGAAGCATGTCCCAACGATTTAGGAGATTGGTATTTTACAGGAGACTTCCCTACTCCAGGCGGAATGAAAGTTGTAAATCGTTCTTTCATGTATTTCATGGAAGGAAGTGACTCAAGAGCTTATTAGCAGTAAAGCACAATGATTGAAATTTATACAGACGGTTCTTCGAGAGGTAATCCAGGTCCTGGTGGATTTGGTGTTGTGATGAAGTATAAACAACATCGAAAAGAAATGTCACAGGGTTTCAGGAGAACTACCAACAACCGTATGGAATTACTAGCCGTTATTGTTGGGCTGGAAACCATTAAAGGTGAAGGAAGGCAAGTTGTTGTAACCTCTGATTCGAAATATGTAGTAGATGCAATTGAAAAAAAATGGGTTTTTGGATGGGAAAAGAAAGGTTTTAAAGGGAAGAAAAACCCTGACTTATGGAAACGATTTCTTCTAATTTACCCTAAACATCA
>JAHDFW010000143.1:2529-11347 GCA_020627945.1 Cytophagales bacterium | reverse complement strand
CTCGAACCCAGGACCCTCTCCTTAAAAGGGAGATGCTCTACCAACTGAGCTACCTGGTCTTATTTGGAAATTAAAGATCGTTTTCCTTAATTGCGAGCACAAAATTAGTAGCTTATTAGATAAATGCAAAGTTTACCAAGAAAAATATTCGTCTTTTTATTAATTATTTTTACCCTAACTCCAAAAACCTCTAAAAGTCAAGACATTACAACTGAAAAAAAATCTGCAGATTCTTTATTCAATGATAGACAATACACCCAAGCTCTTGAACTTTATGAAAGCTCAATTTCCAAAAATGGTATGCTATCCCCGCAAGATTTACTAAAAACTGCAAAAATTCGTGAAGGTCTTGGAGATTTCGATTATGCTCTCTACTACTTAACTAAATATTATAAAATATCTGAAGATGAATTCACATCCGAAAAAATCTCTTCTATAGCAGATAAACATAATCTCTATGGTTATGAAACGGACGATGTTTCTTACGCTAAGAATTGGCTTAAAAAATATAAAAAACCAATTCTAATATCATTAACAACTTTACTAACCGTCCTTTTCATCATTTTTGCTCTTCAAAAAGTAATCAAAAAACAAAATAATGTTGCCATCATCATTTCGAATTTCATGCTAGCTTTGATTATTTTGAGCATGCTGTTTATAACATCCGATAAGCAAATGGGAATTGTTACGGGTAAAAAAGTATTGGTCATGGCAACACCTTCGCCTGGAGCCAATCTAATCGAGCAAATTGGAGCTGGACACAAAGTGAATGTAATTTCCCAAAAAGACATTTGGTCACAAATTGACTGGAATGGTCAATTAGCATTTATAAGAACCAAAAATCTAATCGTATTCGAAGAATAAAAACAATTAACGAATCATTACCTTATAACTACTCACACTATTCGTTTCCTTGAGTAGGACCGAATAAATTCCAGATGGTAAGTTATGAGTCGACATTTCGATTTGCGAACGCCCTTCCACCTTATTTTCAGTTACAACTACCCTTCCATTAGGATCCACAATTTCTACGCTCAATATGTCATTAGCTTGAGAAACAAAAATCTTGTCTCCTGAATATACAGTGGTAGGAAAAATCCGAACAGCAACCTTAAAATCATTCCGCGTATGAATTACTTTAGAATAACTTACTTTTCCATTATAATCAACCTTTTTTAAGCGATAGTAATATTCACCTGAAGACGAAACCTTATCCACATATGAATAACGGTTCTCCAAAGTGGTTGTACCTACACCTTGAACAGATGCAATGGGTTCAAATGCAAAGACATTAGTCCCACGCTCAATAACATAATTTTTATGGTTCTCTTCCCACTCACTCTTCCATTTTAGCTGGTTTACGTTATCTCTGGTTTTAATAAAGAAGGACGATATTTTTGCTGATAAAACAGGTACAACGTCGGAATTGGTTACAGCAAATGAAAAGCTGCATGCGCAATCAGCAAAACCATCTATAGTCACATAATAAGTCTCTCCCGCTGTTGGAGTAAATTGACCAAAAAAATCTCTTGTATTGTTGGGGTTCAAAATCACTTCACACGTTGGACCATTGTTGGGAGGGCAGCTAGCACCTGCTGTATAAATACTCATCTGAAGACCATTCTCACATGCACAATCCTGTGCAAATAAATGAACAAACGCATCACCTGTCCAAGTTGCTGGTGCCGTCCAATATGCCCAAACATTATTCTCCATACTTCCGGAACACAAACTTCTATCCGCGGAAGATTCAGAATTATTCATATCATAAATAACATTTTCAGTCATACTAAGAGCATCTCCACATTGATCATACGGATTTACATACGCCGTACCAGTTAGACATAAGTATCTCTGAGTGGTAGCGCTAGTATTACTATTAGTAATCATGATGTAATATGATTCCCCAACTGTCATTCCATTAAAGGTAGTGTTACCTCCCGCGTTTATGGTCTGGCAATCCATTTCAGAAAGACTTGTGCATCCCGTACCTGAATACAACGTATAATCTAGATTTTCTCCTCCTTGATTTGTGAAAGTTACCGTCGTATTGGTTGCCTCAAATTTCACCCAATATGCATCATCCGAAGCCGAAGTTCCTCCACAACCCGATTCCAATCCTTCTGGGTTACCGTACCCAGCTGCTTCAGCTCCACCATCATCTCCCGTTGTCAAATCGGTTGATAAAATGTTATTATGACCATCATACTGGGTCCCTTTAATATTGGTACAAGTACTTGCTACAAATAGGTCTCGAGGGTTAACACATGTTCCTATTGGTGGTGGAGGTGGAGGTGTTTCATATGCACTAATACAAAAAGTCCCATCTTCAGTGGTTTTACCATCTACCATAACATAGTACCATGTACCAATGTTCAACCCAGTAAGATTGACTTCAGAACCTCCTTTGCCGCACCCTACTTCCGTTAAACTTCCACAACTTCCTTCATACACTCCCGCTTGCCCGTTAGCACCTAACGAACCGTCGCCAAAATTAATGGTCACACTATCATCTGTAGCTTGAAATTGATACCAAACACTCTCATCATAACTAGAAGGTCCAGTCCAACAACTTGGATCAGTTAAACCTTCTGCCGAAGCCCCTGAGTTAAAGCCCGCAACGCAACCTGCACCCACAGTTAGTGTAACAGCGTCGACACAATCGTCATTTGTTGGAGGGTCTAATACCCGAATGCAATAACTACCAACATTATTCCCTTTGCCATCTATCATAATAAGATAGGTTACTCCTGCTGATAAACCTGTAGCTGTAAAGGGAGCTCCATCCGTACCACAGGCTACTTCAGTTAACGAACCACAACTACCAGAATACACTGCTCCTATAGTGTTCGTTCCTAACGAGTTACCGGTCATATCGATTACCTGAGTAGGTCCATTAGCAACAAAACTATACCACAAAGAATGACTGTAATTAGACCCTGGACCTGTCCAGCAACTGGCGTTACTCATTCCCTCTGTTGCTGTTGCTGTGTTATTCGAATCTAAAACGCAAGTAGCATTTACAGTTAACGAAGTAGGACTTGAACAATCATCATTTTGAGAAAAAACCGATAAATTGAACAAGGTAAAAGCTATGACAAAGAGTGTAACTTTACCCATAAATAATTGTACTTTTTGCGTGGTTAAATACAATTATAACTAGAAATAATTACAATTCCTATTTATTAAAAGGGGAATCAGGCTCCTTGGCCATATGATTAAACACTTGTTTATCCATAAACTTCGGGAACCATTTATTTAGAAAAACAGTAAGTTTCCCTTGAGTTGTCATTACTAAATCTCGTTTTCTGGACTTAACTGCTTTATAAATGCGCTCTGCAACTTCTTCGGACGTCATCATTTTTTCCTCTGCTCTTGGGGACTCCCCTTGTGAACTTCCATCAGCAGACAATGCCTTTTTTCGAATATTGGAGGCCGTAAACCCTGGACAAGCAACCAAAACATGTACCCCCTTATGAAGTAACTCCGTTCTTAGTGCTTCAAGAAAACCTTGCATCGCAAACTTAGAAGCTGAATAACCCGTACGACCTGGCAATCCTCTATACCCTGCTATAGAGGAAATCCCGATTACAGACCCCTTTGTTTTTAAAATCTCTGGCAAACAATATTTAGTAGCGTAGACTGTTCCATAGAAGTTGATATCCATAACGTTCTTTATAACGTCCAATTCTAATTCCGAAAACAATGCTCGCATAGATATTCCAGCATTATTTATAAGCACATCTATTCGTCCAAACTTATCTATAGTTTCCTGAACCATTCGTTCGCTATCCCGCTCTACACTTGCATCGGCCTGAACGGCCAAAACATTTGCTCCAGATTTCTGAAGTTCCTCCGAAACAAGATTGAGTCGTTCCAAATTCCTTCCCGTTATTACGATTGAATAACCATTTGCCGAAAATACTTCTGCAAGTGCTTTTCCTATACCAGAAGATGCTCCAGTGATAATTGCTACTTTGTTGCTCATTTAATTCAGTGATAGAATGAAACCACGAAATAAACAAGAATGCAAAAGGTATCCAATTTAATGAACCTTTTTAAGCTTCAAATACGTTTTCATGGAGGCTTTTTTAAGTCCTTAAAAAGAATTTTAAAAAATATCGAAAAGCTTAGGCAACCTTTATAACTAGTATACAGTCTAAGTTTGAGTATAATTCTGTTTCAAACAGAAATAATTATATCTTTGGACGAATTTATCCTAGCGAATGAAAGTATTACGTAACTTATTTGCCTTATTCATTTTGTGTACGATCACATTTGAAAAAGGTTACACTCAATGCACAGAAGTAGCCTCTTGCTCTCCTGGAACAGCCACTAGTGCTAGTAATGGATTTAAAGGTGGAATTTATGGGGTTACTTTAGGCACCATTTCTACCACTTCTTCTGGTGACACGGCTGGTTATCAAAACTTCTATTGCACAGATAGTACAGAATTAAATCTTGGTCAGGAATATAATATTCAAATTACAACTGGGACTTCTATTGCAGAGGCTATCAAAATTTGGGTTGACCTGAACAATGATAATATTATTAGCGATCCAGGCGAATTAATTTACGAAAATAGCGGTACGCTTACAAATCACTCTGGAACATTGGTAATTCCAGTTGGAGCCACAATGGATACTCCTCTTCGTATGCGTATTTCATCAGAATGGGATGGGAGCTCTTCTCCAATTGAACCATGCTCTACACCGGAATATGGTCAAGTTGAAGATTACAAAGTTATTGTAAGACCCAACCCAAACCCTCCTACTACAGCTTTCACAGTGGATCAAACCGTTACTTGCGATGGAATGGTACAATTTACGGATGAATCAGCTAACATACCTACAGAATGGAAATGGCTCTTTGGAGATGGAGACTCTTCAGTTTTCCCTAATCCTTCACACACTTATGATACAAGTGGAACCTATACAGTTACACTTGTAACTTCTAACTCAAATGGCTTAGACACATTAATTAAAACCAATTACATAACATACAATGATGCGACACCTGTAACTTCAACTTGCATGAGTGGTGTTTCTAGCTATTGCTGTGGATATGGAATTCTTGGTGTGACATTTGGAACCATCGACCAAGCATCAGAAGATGCAAGTGTAGGATACGAAGACTTTACATGCTACAACTCAACTTCTCTTATGGAAGGAATGAATCACAGTATTACAATTGCAACTTCTGCCACGTTAAAACAAGATTTCAATATTTACTTAGATCTTAACAATGATGGAACACTAGACGAATCAACAGAGCGTATAGGAAGATTTACTGGAGAAACTAATCCAACAAACTCTTTTAGAATTCCTTCTAACTCGCTTAAAAACGTTCCATTACGACTTAGAATTTGTGCGGATCATGAAGGTAGTTTGATCAATGCTTGTGGTACATTAACCAACGGTCAATGTGAAGATTATACCGTTGTTGTGGTTGAAAACACCAACCCTCCTGTTGCGAATTTCGTGGTAGATCAACGAGATCGTTGTGATAGTATGTTTATTTTCGAAAATATTTCTCAAAATAATATCGATAGCGTTATATGGGACTTTGGAGATGGAACCATATCCAACGAAATCAATCCAATTCATTACTATCCAGATGAGGGGATATACGATATTACTCTTACTGTTTTCAATGAGTATGGTTCGGATGACATTTCCAGATCCAACTATATTACACGTAGAACACATCCAAAAAGACTTTGTGCAGTTTCATCTAGTTCACCTAATTGGTTCGATGTTGGAATTCAGAATGTGATTTTTGCAGGAATCTTCAACAATACTGGAAACGATGAAAATAGCTACAAGGATTTTAGTTGTACGCAAACGGCTACGGTTCTACCAAAAAGTACAAATCAAATTTCTGTATTGACTGAAGGTCAGGAACAAGTGGTAGTTTATATTGATTGGAACAACGACGGAGTTATTGAACCCTTCTCTGAAACTGCTTTCCAAATGGTAAATTACATCAGTCACGATGGCTTTGTAATCGTACCAGACAGTGCGGTAAAAGATACAAAACTTAGAATGAGAGTAATGTCTCAAGAGGTTGATGGACCTAACCAAATTACGTCTGCATGTCAGAATATAAATGCAGGAGAAATTGAAGATTATTCGATCATAGTAGAAGGACCTGAATCCGTTCATGAAAGAATTGCAAATAGCATTAATGTTTACCCTAACCCTAGCGAAGGAATATTTAACATCGAATCCAAAAATTTCACTTTAGATATCGTAGAGGTGTACAATATTCTTGGTGAACGTGTTTTGGTAATGGATAATAGTGGTGCACTACATAACAGAGTCTTGAATCTTGGAGAATTTGGTTCTGGAATGTACCTGGTTAGAATTCAAACTGGTGAATATCACGTAACTAAGCAACTGATAGTAAAATAGTAGCAAATGAGGAAACGATTACAAACTTTACAATTATTAACGTTCCTAGTATTAACGTTTGTTGCTTCAACAAGTTATGGGACACACTTGATGGGAGGTTCAGTTACATACCAGTACCTTGATAATATGGGGCCAGCTGGTAGACCTTTGAGATTTAGAGTGAGACTTGAGGTTTATATCAATAAAACCCCTCCAACCTTCTTCCCTAATGGAGACCCTAATCCTGTGTATGTAGGTGTTTTCAGAGAAAGTAACGATGCCTTTTATGACCGAATCCTACTTGATCCCGTTCGAAACCCTGTAGAAATTACACTACCTGGAGGATGTGATATTCCCGAAATAGAACAAATCGGAGCTGATATTAATGTTTATGAAGGGATAATAAATCTTCCAGTTTCTTTAACAGGCTTCCATATAGTATATGAACGTTGTTGTAGAAATGATGCTATCCTTAATTTAGATGATGCTGGAGATCGTGGTTCTTCATTTTTCAACACAATACCTGCAACAATATTCCTGAACTCTTCACCTGGCTTTACAGATGGAGCAATTCCAAGTTTCTGTGCGGGAGACACTGCTACATTCATTAACACTGCATTTGATGTTGATGGAGATCGGTTGATTTACGCGTTAGCACAACCAATGGAAGGACAAATAGGAACAAACTTCGATCCTAATCCAGTTCCTTCTGGAAATCTTAGTTCTCCTCAGTGTTTAGAACCAGACACTTCATGTTTCGACACATATTTGCCTCCAGAATTGATCCCTTACAATCCAGGGTATAGTGCTAACCAACCTTTTGGACCAGGTAGTTACGCCTTTATTAATTCTGCAACAGGTTTAACAAAATACTTTGCTACAGTTCCTGGAAATTATGTAGTAGCAATGGATGTTTATGAGTACCGTCAGGTGGGTGGAAAAGACTCGCTAATCGGTGTTACACGTCGTGACTTACAGTTTATCGTAACTAATCCATGCTCTGGAAATTTAGCTCCTGAAGTTGATATTCCAGACCCTTCCGAAATTGGAGCTCCTTTCGCCAATGAAATTATTTACATTGAACAAGGTGATAGCATTAGTTTTAACATACAAGGTTCCGACCCTGATAGTAGCGATGTAACTTTATCAGCATCTGGAAGCATAATTGATGGTTCGGGTGGATATACTGGACCTCTAGCTTCAATTACACAACAAACTGCACCAATTTCTGTACAATCCGAATTTGACTGGAAAACAGACTGTACTCTTGAAGGAAATTACAATTTTTCGGTGGATGTAGTTGATAATGGTTGTCCTCCTAAACGAGTAAGCAACGTTTATACCATCAATGTATCTCCTTTTGAGACCAATGATATTACAGGCAATAATTTAGTTTGTGAAATTGATCCTACCGAAACCTACAGTATTGTTCCTAATAATAACTCTACTTTAGAGTGGAAAGCGAACAATGGAACAATTAATGGAAGTAGTTCTGGAAATTCGGTAAATGTGACTTGGAACGGATCGGGAATTAGCCAGTTAAAACTAATTGAAACATCTCAATTTGGATGTAAAGATAGTGTTACGATTAATATCGCCATTACTCAGCCTGACACCTTACAAGCTTCGGAAGATACTACCTATTGTGGTCCTGGTTCTACGGCTCCAGTTCAATTGTCGGTAATTGGTACAGCAAGCCCAGTGTGGACACCAAATATTAATATATCCTCTACCACATCTGTGTCTCCTATTGTTAGACCAGCAACACCTCAGTGGTATTACGTAGAATCCACTTCTTCTTGTACTTACCCAGACAGTGTATTTGTAGATGTAATTGGAGGGTATCTACCTTTATTGGATACCATTACATTATGTCCTGAAAGCCAAGATACATTAAGTCTAGTGACCAACCCAGCATACACATTCTATTGGACACCTAATCCAGTTATTCTTGTAGATACTTTATTGGAAGCTGTAATTCAAACGCCTCCAAATGGTTCAGGAGTGGACTTTGTGAATCAATTAGAACTACATATTGATGACTCTGTAAACAATTGCTTCTATTTGGACACCTTAAATATTGTAGTAAAGTCTAAACCTATATTTAGTTCAATTGAAGGATCGAACTCTGTTTGTCCTGGAATCTTCGGAATTAATTATTCTGTAGCAGATGACAATTTTGCTAATTACAATTGGTACATTGAAGGAGGTAATATCGTTTTTGCCAACCGAAATAATGCAGTTGCTAATTGGGGAATGAGATCTGACAGCGCATACATCGCTGTGCAAGTTGAAGACTTATTTGGATGTGCTAGTGACACTAGCTTCTACCCTGTTGAAATCAACGAACAATTAAAAACTGAACTACCTCAAGGGCCTACCCCTATTTGTATTGCTGATGCAGATAATGTGGCATATGGAATTAC
>JAHDFW010000143.1:0-2429 GCA_020627945.1 Cytophagales bacterium | reverse complement strand
CCTAATGGTAATGCTACAATTACAGTTTATTGGGATGATTTTGGAACAAATACTATAACCGTTAAGGAAACCTCTGAATTTGGTTGTGAAGGTACTTTGCAACTAAGAACAATGGAATATATCCCAAACCCTTCACCAAAAATTACTGGACCTTACACTGTTTGTTTAGGATCGTTGGATAGAGTGCAGCATTTTGTAAATGGAGATGATAATTCTGACTTCTTTTGGGAAGCTTCTGGATATGAAACTCGCGTATTACTTGACTCGATTGTAGAAGTTGATTGGCGTGGATTAGAAGCTGGTACAACCACCATTTTGAAAGTAACTGAAATCAATGAGGCGGGTTGTCGAGAAACTGATCAGGTGACAATTAACGTGGTTGGTCTTGCTGGAAAAATTGAAAATGTATCAACTTTAGTAGATGATGCTAATCAATTGCAAATAACATATTCTGGAGAAGGAGAATTTGAAGATGGGATGCCATTATATAGAAAGTCACCTTTCTTCCCGAATTGGGAGTTTGTGGCAAACCTAAATCAAAGCAACAACAAATACATTGATATTAGTGCCGACCCTAATCAGGAATCTTATAGTTACAAGTTCACGTACGATGACCAATGTAAAGCTGATAACGAAAGCGACGTAAGTACTTCTATCCTACTTGAAGGAGTGAACGACAACACGCAATCTTCGTTAAGATGGAATGATTATGTTAAATGGGATTCAGGAGTAGCGTATTACCAAATATGGAGAAATCTGGATGACCAAGGATGGACCGCCTATGGAACAGCTGCTGTAGGTGACGAAAGAATCATTTACGAAAATGGTAAAGATGGATTAGAGATGTGCTACAGAATTGAGGCTATTGAAAATTCTGCAAATCAACCATTAAGTTCATGGTCTAACGAAGTCTGCATAGAATTCGATCATCCTCTTGAGGTTTATAATGCGTTCTCTCCTAATGGAGATGGTAGCAACGAATACTTCTATGTAGAAAACCTTGAATTCTATCAGGTAGAATCTATTACCATTTTTAACCGATATGGGAATACTGTTTATGAAGCTTCGGATTATGATAATTTGTGGAATGGAGATGATTTGCCAGATGGAACTTACATGTATGTTCTGAAGGTAGAATCAATAGATGAGCCATTCAAAGGAACGGTATTAATTCATCGATAGAAAAAGATCAAGCTAGTTCTAATTAGTAAGCAATGACAAAATTAAAATATACTAAAGAGTTAACAAGCGCGATCTTTATGATGGCACTTGTCTTCTTATTTGCATCTCCTGCTAAAGCGCAACAAGATGCTCAATACTCTCAATACATGTTCAATGGACTGGTGCTAAATCCAGCTTTTGCAGGAAGTACACCAGGTTCTAATGTAGCATTATTCTTAAGAACTCAATGGGTGGGATTTGAGGATAATCCAACATCTCAATCGCTGAGCTACCATACGCCTTTCTATTTCGACAAGGCGGGAGTTGGTCTGCATATTCAAAATGATAGAATTGGACTGGAAAGAAAAACAAATGTAACAGGTTCTCTAGCCTACCGTATTAAAAGCAAAAGTTATACGGTTTCTTTTGGACTCCAAGGTGGGTTTCAGTCGTATGGAATTGATCAAGCAAGGCTTAATACTCAAGATGGTAATGATCAGGCATTCTACCCTAATGTGAATACAGCATTTATTCCTGATGTGGGATTTGGACTTTATTATAAGTCTAAAAAACTATATGTAGGTTTTTCTGTTCCGCATATGCTTGAAACCGACATCAATCTTAATGATTATCAATCTAACCTCCGTCTTGCAAGACTGTACAGACACTACTTTATTACATCGGCATACCGATTTGATTTTGGTCGAAACTGGGCTGTTATTCCTTCTTTCCTAATCAAATCTGATGAGAGTTCGGCTTCACCATTAAGTTTAGATTTAACCGCACATGCTTTATATCAGGATAAAGTTTGGTTTGGATTAACACATCGTTTTGGAGACTCTTATAACTTCCAAATCGGAACCAAGCTTAATAATTTATCTAGTGAATTCAACGAAAGAATTAATATTGGATATGCGTTTGATCTTACCACCTCGTCTTTCAGTGCATACAATAATGGAAGTCATGAAATCATGATGACTTATAACTTTGGGGGTGAAGAAACTCCGGCAGTTAGAAGTCCTCGATTCACTTACTAGTTAAAATTGCCAACCTTCGACAATGTAATTTCGTTGTGCTACCTTGTATTCTTCTGATTCATCGTAAGGATCGAACCATAGTTCAATCCTACATCCATAGTATTGATTAAATTCTCCTTCGTAAATCGTAAAGCTTCCACTATAAGGTGGCTTTGAGTTACTTTTTACAAATACTATAGATTGATCCTTCATTCTACTTTTAGAAAGTCGGTCGTTAGCAGTTATTTCGTA
>JAHDFW010000142.1 GCA_020627945.1 Cytophagales bacterium | reverse complement strand
AGTTAGACAGAATAATTCCCAAATTAAGACAATTATTTAATAAAAAATGTCACCTCACTAATAATCAGTAAGATGACATCTCATTATTTCGACAAAAATCTAGTAACCCTTGTTATGAACCCCTACTGCACGACCAGAAGGATCATTCTGATTTTGGAATGAGGCATCCCAAGCCAAAGCTTCTGGTGTACTACATGCAACAGAGGGAACCGATGGAACACAAGTTGCAGCCGTATTTGATGGAAAATGTTCTTCAAAAATAGATCTGTAATAGTACTCTTCCTTATTCTGAGGAGTTTGAGTGGGGAATTTAAGATGCGCATTTTTCATTTGCTCATCACTCACATTTGCATTCACATGCTCTTTAAGAGTATCGATCCAACTGTACCCAACTCCATCCGAAAATTGTTCCTTTTGTCTCCAAGCAATGGATTCTGGCAAATACTTCTCGAAAGCCTTTCGGAGCACCCATTTTTCCATTCTTTCATCCGTAATCATTTTATCTTCAGGATTTAATCTCATTGCAACCTCAATAAATTCCTTATCCAAAAATGGAACACGCCCTTCTACTCCCCATGCAGCTAATGATTTATTTGCTCTCAAGCAGTCATATTGATGCAATTTATTAATCTTACGAACGGTTTCTTCATGGAATTCTTGAGCATTTGGAGCCTTATGAAAATATAAGTACCCACCAAACAACTCATCGGAACCTTCTCCAGAAAGCACCATTTTTATTCCCATAGACTTAATCACTCGAGCCATCAGATACATCGGTGTAGATGCTCTTATCGTGGTTACATCATAAGTCTCTAAAAAATAAACAACGTCTCTAATAGCATCCATTCCTTCCTGAATGGTAAACAGAACTTCGTGATGAATTGTCCCCATATAATCTGCAGCTTTTCGAGCCGCTTCCAAATCTGGTGAACCTTCTAATCCAATTGCAAATGAGTGAACTTGTGGCCACCAAGCATCTTTGGTATCATTAGATTCTACCCTTTTATCGGAATGCAATTTTGCCAATGCAGAAGTTATGGAAGAGTCTAGCCCTCCTGATAATAATACACCATAAGGCACATCGGTCATTAGTTGTCTTTTGACCGCAGCAGATAATGCTTCATGTAAATCATCAATATTGGTAACATTGTCTTTCACATTGTCGTACTTTTGCCAATCAGGATCGTACCATTTCACAGGCTCCTCGTCATCTTGCGTCATATAACAACCTGGAGGAAATGGTTCGATTTTAGCACAAAACCCTTCTAATGCTTTAAGTTCGGATGCTACAAAAAGCACTCCTGTTTCAGACCAACCAATGTAAAGTGGAATTATTCCAATATGATCTCGTGCTATTAAAAAGTTATTCGTTTCTTGGTCATATACGGCAAAACCGAAGATTCCGTTAAGGTCGTTTACCAACTGTGCACCTTTCTCTCGATACAAAGCAAGAATGACTTCACAGTCGGATGCTGTAAGAAACTCATATGGATTTTTAAGATTATTTCGGAGCTCCATATGATTGTAAATTTCACCATTAGCAGCCAATACCAATTTTTGATCTTTACTGTATAAAGGTTGTTTACCCGAACCTGGATCAACAATGGCCAATCGTTCATGAGCCATTATCGCTTTCTCTCCAGTATAAATTCCACTCCAATCTGGCCCTCTATGCCTAATTCTTTTGGACATAATAAGAACCTGCTCTCTGAGACTTTCTGCGTCTCCTGTAACGTTAAACGCACATACTATTCCACACATTGCAGTTATTTAGTTAAATGAATTACTAATTTGAGATGTAACCATGAATTGGTCAAATTTTCATCTTGATATTATTTTCTAATTCCAATTGTTACGTAACCTAATATCATATCCAGTTAGAATTCTAAGTATTTGAAAACACGACATTATTTTCTATCTTTATGTAAATTTAACAATAAGGATACTAAAATCAACTCATCCACAAAAAATATTAAGCGCAGATTCTATAATACAAAATACTAAAGGGCATCCTTGTTAATAATAATGCTTGTCGTCCTTTACAAAAAACGGCTCCTTGCACTCGGGGCCGTTTGTAATTGAAAACTCTGTTACTAGTTGTTATTTATTAAAATCCTTTGATATATTTAGGTACTTAACCTTATCAAAATGGAGGAATCTGATCATATCAAACAAAGTAAGACTAGTAACGCCGAAGTTATTTGTAAGAATTGCAGTTCACATTTGAAGTACGATCCAAATAAAGAGAGTCTTACATGCCCTAATTGTCATACCATAAACCTCATTCCGAAAGCAAAATTAGAGGAGATAGAAGAGCAAGACTACCGCTCTACGTTAGCATCCGTAGAAGAGTCATCGGGTAGTATTGAAATCCATGCCGTGGACTGTACCACTTGTGGAGCCAAGACAACCCTTAAAGAAAAAGAGATAGCCGCGGATTGCCCATACTGCGGAGGAAGTCTAATTGTGGACCAACAGGAAACGTTAAACGCGATTAAACCTCAGTACATATTACCCTTCAAGATTGACTCTAATAGAGCGGACCAAACTTTTAAATCTTGGATCAATGGTCTTTGGTGGGCTCCTGGAAAACTTAAAACGCTGGCTTCAAAAGCGGAAAGTTTACAAGGCATCTATTACCCCTATTGGACTTACGACGCAGCAACTATTACTAACTATACTGGCCAACGTGGTATACGTGAAACCAAAGCACACTATAGAGAATCCTCTATGGGTGATGACGGAAGTTTGGTTACTAATTCACATCAGGAAACACATATCGAATGGCGCCCTACCTCTGGACAGGTGAATAATTGGTTCGATGATATTCTAGTAGTTGCAAGTGATTCTTTACCTTCAAAATATGTAAAAAAATTAACCCCTTGGGATCTTAAAAACGTAATTAAATTTGAAGACAAACTACTTGCTGGCTTTAGAGCTGAAACATACTTCACCGATGTAGAATCGGGCTTTACGACTGCCAAAATGGAAATGGAACGACTAATTGACGAAACTATTTGCCATGACATTGGTGGTGATGATCAACGAATTAATTCCAAAAGCACTGAATATCACAACGTCACTTATAAATACTTACTGCTTCCAATATGGATTAGTGCATATCGTTATAACGGGAAAACATACCGTTTCGTTATTAATGGAAGAAGTGGAAAAGTACAGGGAGAAAGACCTTATAGTAAGAAAAAAATTGGGTTGGCTATTTTAGGAGGTTTACTACTTATTGCCTTACTCGCAATGCTTTTTGGTTAGGATGGATTAGGTCTTACGACTTTGCATGGAGCTCCAAAAGCGACAGTATTTGCTGGAATATCAGAGGTAACTACACTTCCCATCCCAATAATAGTATTTTCTCCAATGGTTACATGATCTCGAATTACAGATCCAGAGCCAATTGTACAGGAGTTACCAATAGTAACATCTCCTGAAATGGTAACTCCAGGATTAATATCCACAAAATCTCCTATTCTATTGTGATGACCAATTGAACTGCCTCGTTTTAGAAACACTCCAAACCCTAAACGGGATTGTGAGCTAATAATCGACATTGGCTCCATCAAACATCCACCACCTAGCAATGACGAACTGGCTAAATAAACTGAAGGATGAACAACATTAACGTATCTATCTTTGCTTATTTCATGTTGTTTAAAAAAACTTTCAAAAATCAACCTCTTATTTTTGGGTCCAGTTGTTCCAAAAAACACCGAATCATTAACATCAGGAATTTGACCTGGCTCCATAATTTCATAATTATAAGCCATAACTGGGGTTAATGGTTCTAAATTATCAGCAATATTCGGGTACAATCTGAACTGATTTTGTCCATAAACATCATAAAGCATATCAAAGGTGATGCATGAGGCCATGGGCGAAGTGCCCAACAATTCAATTCTTGACATTATTTTCAATCAGTTTTGAAGTTTTACGGTTATAAAAGCCTAGTCTACCAAATTTAGTTGCGTTCATAATCTTTTTATCCTGCATATTAGCAACTTTATGCACTCGCCTTACCAAATCAACATTTGTAGCTGGCATAGATTTATCCTGATCCATCCAAATATTATCCTCTAAACCAACTCTTACTCCGTGATTCATAGATATAGCACATGTATTTACTTCTAATTGATACTTACCCAAACCTGCCATCGAAGCAAAGTGTCCATGTGGTATTTCATTTAACGCAGAGGCAAAAGCATTAAAATTAGATTGCATTCCTGCAATATTACCGAAAAGTAAATTCCAGTAATAAGGTCCTTGATATTCAGAATTTCCTATCAAATATTTACCATAATTAATCATTCCTAAATCAAAACACTCAAGCTCTGGATTAACCCCAAAGAATTCCATTTTATCCCATAACTTAACTATTATATCTGGCGGATTTACGGAAGCTCCATTTATAAAATTAAGGCTACTTAACGTCAATGAACACATATCAGGAGCAAGCTCAATCACTTCAGATCTTTTTTCAAACTCTGGAAAATTTCTTCCAGAAGTACTCCCGCAAATCACAAGCTCAGGACAGTGTTTTCGAACTCCTTCAAATATTTCCTGGTAAGTAGACTTCTTATATGTCGGAGTTCCGTCCGAATCACGAGCATGTAAATGAGCTATAGTAATTCCTATTTCATAGGCTTCATGTACCTGTTCAATAATTTCGTTTGGTTCTATTGGTACGCTCGGATTATCTTTTTTTTGAGGAACCATGCCCGTCGGACAAAAATTTAAAATTATTTCTCTATTCATGTTTACCAGTATTTGCTTTATGGAATTCTATATAACCAGATGTGCCATGCTGATGATTTATCCTGAAAATCGGAAACCAAGTTTACACCTAAGGTTTCTGAGTTTTTAATTTCCACCGCAGACACAATGTATTTGCATTCCATGCTCCTTAATTGATCGATCGATATATCTAAATTTCTTATTGATTTTAACTGTTTGGGACCTTGCATAGTTTTTTTCATTTCCCTCCCTATTTCACTGGAGTATAAATAACACCTGCTCCCCCAATCATCATAATATCTTTTTAAGCCATTATTTTTTTCAAGTTCTTTTGATATGATTTTTCTAAACTGCTTTTTATATTCCAAATCATATAAAGTACTATAACCGTCCAAAGCTTTAATTCCATTATAATGTAGAACCGTCGGAAAAATTCCTAACCCAACCATAGACATGTTTGATTCACCTGGGAATTTCTTCTCAATTAATCCCTTAATGCGTTTAAACTGTTGTTCCGCATAAAACTTCCCAATACTTGCACCTTGGGGTTTACTTGAATATAGTGCAGATATATTGTGATTAAATTCAGGGTTACTTCTTAGATTATATGCTCCCTGATAAATGATAGAAAATGGAACAACCCATATGGCCCAATTGATGGGTTTTAGAAGATCCTTAACAATTACCAACGTGTATGCAAAACTAATATACCATATTAGTTGACTAAAAAACACTACTCTATTCCATTGAAAAATTCTCAAGAATGTAATTGACTCTTTTAGTGACACTAACCCTTCCCAAAAATAGAATGCGTAAGTAAAGGATAGTACAATATTACAGAACAATAAGGCATACAAAAATTTCACTTTTTCGTGCTTTACTGCAGTTCCTATAATAATGCCAAAGAATACCATTACGACTATCCAAACAGGTCGATTTCCTATATGAGGAATTAAATCAAAAAACACTTCTCGAGTATTGTTCATAACACCAGTAAAGGATTCTTCTGGTATTCTAAATTCAGTACGATGCGGTATAAATGGCTTTCTAACATATTGAAGATACAGAAGTTGATAATTGTTAAGAAGATAAGAGCATATCAGAATACCCCAACCTTTTACCAATTTCAAATTTACACTCTTCGTCATATACCATAGAACAACGATATATAGACCTAAAAAACCAGATAAAAACACCCCCATAAGGGATAACAAGCTATAAAAAGGAAAGAATCCAAGTATGAGATAACTAAGGAGCAAACGTTTGCCATGTTGCAAATTCAAAACAGCATAAAGTACTAAAGGTAATCCTGCAACCGTAATTCCATAGACCTCAAAAAAGCCGGTAAAAGAAAAAACAAGTGCAATGGAAGTGTAAATCCAGGTTTCACCTTTTATAATGTAGGTCTTCAACAACACAAACATTCCAATATATGCCAGAATATGGACTAAACTAAAGCTAATCAAGTAAGATGTTATAGAAGAGAAAATTGAGTTCAACCAAGTATCTACATATAAATTGCTCACCATATGACCTCTTAAGGTTCCTCCATGAACAGTTTCAACGACTTCGTTAGGGTTCCAACTCAGCAAAAGATCGAGATCTTTCATTGCTTTTAGTCTAGATATTTTCTGATCTAAAACCTCATGGTAGCGGATATATGCATTCTCACCCTTAAAAACAATAGGGCTTAAAAATGCCAGTTCAAGAATTAAACCGACAATGAAAAATAAAACGTAATTCTGGGCAATGGGCTTGCTCAAAATCTGCACCGATCTCATGGTGCAAATATACCATTACATCTTTATAATAGTGAATTCAGTACGACGATTTTCTTGGTGTTGTTCTTCTGTACAAGGAACTACTTTCTTTCCTTCACATTCACATTCATTTACCAATTTGGATTCACCATACCCCTTACCATAGATCCGTTGTGGATCATCAATTCTCTCTTGAATGTATTTAGCAGAAGATTTTGCTCTCCTATCCGACAAGGCCATATTATAAGCAGCACTTGCTCTACAGTCTGTGTGTGAACCTAACTCGATTACAATAGTTGGGTTTTCCATCATAACCTTAACGATTTTATCCAACTCAACCGCAGCATCTGGTCTAATATTCGATTTGTTTACATCAAAATAAATTGGGTTAATATCGATAATTTTAGAAAGGTCCATTCCTACTTCCATAGGATCTAGTGCAAAATCCATTTCTTCGTGCATATTATAAACTCCCTCTTTATCTAACAATTTGTTGTATGTAAATGACTTAGATGCATATCCTTCCTTGATCAAAAAGATATTGTAGCTAATTCGTTCATTCAATTTTTTATCAGTAAGTGCTTTTGTAAACCCTCCTCTAACATCCGTAGACCATGTTTCTTGTTTACCAGTGAAGTTATTAACGATCTCTACTTGTACTCCTTCCAATGGGATGTTGCTTCTTTTTTCCGTAACCAGACCATAGAGTGCTAAACCTGGGTCCTTATCTAATATTAAATCCTGCACTACTTCATCTTCTTTGGTATCGGTTGAAACCGATTTAACATCTCCAAAGTACCCATCCTTTTCTCCATTCAAAATAAAGCCTTTTTCTTCTTCGGTTTCGAACAAATAATTAGCACTATCATCGGTTGTTATAGTTTGTAACACGCTACCATTTTCATCTTTCCATTCAACCGTAGCATTTGCCAATGGACGTCCTTCTTTATCCAACACGCGTCCTTTAATTCGTTTACCAAATACATATGGCCGAACTAGCCAAAACGCATAAATATCATCATCTCCTTTCCCGCCAGGTCTATTGGAAGAAAAGAATCCCTTTTTCATATCCTCATCATATACCAAAGCAAAATCATCTTTGATATCGTTTATCGGATATCCTAGGTTTACTACTTTTCCGAAACCATCTTCTCTAATTCGAGCCATGAATACGTCCAATCCTCCAAGTCCTACATGACCATTAGAAGCAAAAAATAAAATTCCATTCCGATGATAATTAGGGAACATTTCATTTCCTTCCGTATTGATTTCTGGACCCAAATTAATTGGCCTTGACCAACCTGAATCGGAATTCATACTTTTATAAATATCCACTCCTCCATATCCCCCTGGCATATTTGAAGCAAAATACATGACATCCCCTTCTGGTGACAAAGTGGGGTGCCCAACTGAATATTCAGGACTGTTGTGTGGAAAAGGGGTTTCTTTCTGCCATTTACCGTCTTTATAAGTATCAAAATAAATCTCGAGTAGTGTTTCTCCTTTAGAACTTTCTGACTTATAATTATTACGAGTAAACGCCATTATTCTACCATCATCTGCAAATACCGCAGGCCCTTCATGAAACTTATTGTTTAAACCTTTATCAAATTGTTTTAATTCTGTCAATTCTAAAGAATCTGTATATTCAGCAACGTACATATCCAAAAATGGAAGTTCATTCCAATTCCATTTTCTGGCGATCAATTGCCCTCCCTCTCTAGATGAAGCAAAAACAACTTTATCCTTATACCAAGCGGTACCAAAATCTTCCTGAGCACTATTAATTTGAATATTTTTAATTTTGTATTGGTTACGGTCTTCCCCTAATTTTTCGTAAAAACCATGGCTTTCATAATATGCCTTACCTCTAGAATCATCAGACATTACTGAATAAAACTTATCCATCCACTGTTCTGCTTCTGAATATTTGCCGTTGCTCATGAGCATGCTTGCATAGAAATACACGTCATTTGCCTTGGCTAGAGAATTATTTGCACAAATGGCGTAATGTTCTTCTGCTTTTTCTGTATTCCCAATATAACGATAGGCATCTCCCAATTTTCGATGAACTTGTTCACTTGGGGTTTTTATTTGCTCGTAATGTTCAATAGCTTTAAGAAAGGCAAATTTCTCAAAATCAATATCACCCTTTCGCTCCGCATTAGACTGTGCTAATCCAACATTGATACTAAAGAATAGCATCAAGAAGAAAGTAAAAACTGAATATATGTTCCTAACCATAATGGAATCCAATTTAGTAATTTATTGCCTAATTATCTTAAATTCCGAGCGACGATTTAATTGATGCTTTTCTTCTGAACAGTCAGACTCTTCAGGTCCTTCACAAGGACAGTCGACAGCTAACCTTCTTTCCCCATAACCTTCACCATATATTCGAGAAGGATTAGTAATTCTAGATTTGATATAATCAGCAGTAGAAATCGCTCTTCGCTGTGATAGAGCTTCATTATAAGAATAACTTGCTCTACAATCTGTATGTGATCCGAACTCTATTACCATATTAGGATTTTCGTTCATTAATTGTACAATCTTATCCAACTCTTCTTTAGCATCTGTTCTTATATTAGATTTATCCAAATCAAAATATATCGGGCTAATCTTAATGTTAGCTTCAATAACCTGTGACAAGACATCTAATTCATTTTTGAGCATGTATTCTTTAATCCATATTGTATCTGACTCAATCTTTTCAACAATATTCAATGTAAGCGGCTTGTAACCTTCTTTGCGCACAGTGATTTTAGAAAAAAGCGTGTCTCCTTTCCGAACTTCTCTAAGTCCTTTATAAAAGGTAGTAGATTCAATTGCCTTAAAGTCAAAGTTATTTGGTCCTTTTCTATCTGTAATGGTCCAATCCACAGACTCAAGTAAATCGCCTGATGATTTATCAAAAATTCTCCCTGCTAAAATAATATCTCCATAACCAATAGGATACACCTTATCGTTTATCTCCAAAGGCTCATTATCTGGGAATGGTTTATTAATTGGAATAATGCTTGTTTCATATCCGTCTCCAGAAACAATTAAATTGTAGTTGGTCAAATCACCTGGTTTCTTGCCTAATACTCCGAATTTAAAATCGCTTGTTCCAGGCATAACCATGATGGTATCATTAGTTTCATTATCAACCAAACTATAGGTAAGGTTATCAACGTTTTGGTCATTCGAAATATCAGACATGTTGATATGAATAATTGCTGGGTTTTCATCCAGATTAAATTTAGTTTCCAACTGATGGTCAGTTTCATTATACTTTACCTTTTGAGAATAAAACACGTCGTTCTTCTTAAGCATAGTATACTGCTGATTTACACCTTTTTCAGGCTCCCAATTTTGAATCCAATCAACATCTTCCAGTTCATATTGCTTATCCTCCGGCCTAAATTGATACTTATAGTCAAGATCAGGTTGTCCGTCCTGAGCAGATAGCAAATGTAATTCTAAGCTGTCATGGTCAATTTCGCTACCATCTGAATTGGTTACATAACTGACAATTTCTGGTTCTTGATTTAGTTTCAATGGTTTTAGAAACGTAAAACTGTACAAATCGTCATCTCCTTTTCCTCCTGGACGGTTAGAAGAAAAATATCCATTACTAAAGTCATCATTAACCACTAAAGCAAAATCATCTCTTTTATCGTTGATTGGATATCCCATGTTCAAGATTTTCTCAAACGAATTATCTTCTTTTATCTGAACTAGAAAATTATCCAGTCCACCAAGTCCTATGTGACCATCTGAAGCGAAGAAAAGTGTATTATTTGAATGTAAAAAAGGGAACATTTCATTCCCCTCGGTATTAATTTCTTTACCAAGATTTTCGGGTTTACTCCAGCCATCATTAGTTTTAGATGTTCGGTACAAATCTACCCCTCCATAACCACCTGGCATATCTGAAGCAAAATACATCACCATACCGTCTTTCGATAAAGCTGCGTGACCAATCGAATATTCTGGGTTATTATATGGAAAAGCTAATTCATTCGTCCATTTCCCATCCACAAATTCCTGAGTAAAAATCTGCAAACGTACAACACCATCCTCTCCTGTTCCTGAATAATTGTTTCTCGTAAAAGCTATAAAACTATAATCCTTAGCAAAGGAAGCTGGTCCTTCATGAAATTTATCATTCAACTTTCGGTTAAAATCAACTAATTCGCTAAGCTGACCATCTTGATCTGGTGTTGCTTGATATAAATCCAAAAATGGCAACTGATTCCAATTCCATCTTCTACGAATCGATTTTGTACCCTCTCTCGATGATGCAAATACAATTTTATCCTTGTAATAAACAGCACCAAAGTCTTCTTGAGCACTATTAACATCTAAATTAAAGATTGAATATTGACCTTGATCTCTCAATAGCAAAGTAGTCATTCCGTGATTCTCAAAGTACTCTTCGCCTCTTGAATCGCTTTTCAAGATCAAATGATATTTATCCATCCATTGGTCAGACTCTTCATACTTACCATTGCTTCTCAACATTGCGGCATAGTAATAAACATCTTCTGGCAGCTGCTCATCCGAGTCTACACAAACTTTATAGTTTTTTTCAGCTTCACTGGTATTCCCCGTATAACGATAACTTTCTGCCAACCTTCTGAAATCTGATACATCTTTATCAGAAATTTGTTCATAATCTTCAATGGCAGCATAAAAAGAATAATTATCAAAATTCTTTTCTGCCTTCCTCTTTTTTACACTTTGTGCATACGTACCAAATGTCAAAAAGAAACAATACAGTACCAGAACGAGCTTTAAAAACCGTTTCATTAAGTTGATATTTTTCAAATTTTAGAGGGTAATAATTAAAAGTATCTTGGTGATCTAATTTTCGCCTTATTATT
>JAHDFW010000141.1 GCA_020627945.1 Cytophagales bacterium | reverse complement strand
GTTAGTTGATTACTTGCAACCATTTGTTTCAAAGCATTCATGTCGTATGGTCCAGCTTGTTGTCCATTTACTACAACATGAAACATTGCAACACCAGGAACCGGTGGAGGAGTAGCACCTCCCGATTGTGGCTGATTAGATTGTGCAGCAGGAGGGTTGAACATTTGTCCCATTTGGTTGGCCATAGCAAACCCCATTCCCATACCTACACCACTCGCAGCAGCTCCGCCACCACCTTCATTGGCAGCAGCCATCTTCATAGCATCAGCAGCTGATTTTTGCTGATATTTTGCCATGTCGATTTTCTCCATACGGATGTATTCGTAAATCTGCTTTTTCTCTTCTTCTGGCATGGTGAGGCTTTCCACCATGAAAATCGTTAATTCCAAACCAAACATGGCGAACTCCGAAGTAAGTCTTTGCTTACAAACCTCGCTAAGTTCATCTTGATTCATTGCTATTTTTTCGAGAGGAAGTTGCGATTCTGAAATTGCATCCACCACTTTAGAAGTAACTCGTCCTCTCAAAAATTCTGCAAATGCATCATATGTAAGGTGTTGAGCTGTACCAACAATTTCAGTTAAAAACTTACCTGGTTCACTAACTTTCATTGCGTAGCTACCAAATCCTCTCATATCAATTGGACCAAATCGTTCCGAAGGATACATGAAAGGAGCTTTAGTTCCCCATTTCAAGTCCGTGATTTGTCTAGTCGTCATAAAGTACACCTCAGCTTTAAAAGGACTTTCAAATCCATATTTCCAACCCTGAAGTGTAGCAAGGATTGGTAAATTTTGTGTGGTAAGAGTATATGTTCCTTCTTCGAATACATCTGCTAATTTACCTTCATTCACAAAACAAGCCATTTGCCCAGGACGAACAATAAGCTTAGCACCATGCTTGATCTCATTATCGTGTCTTTCAAATCTCCATGACACAGTGTCTCTGGAGTCATCCAGAAACTCTATAATGTCAATCAATTCAGCTTTTAAATTCCAAAATGACATATTATTTCTTTCCGTAAAGTAGTTGTAAAATAAATAAGTTTAACTGTTAACAAATATAATAATTAACAGCGGAAAAAAAAAGACCAG
The DNA here is from genome assembly GCA_020627945.1 of Cytophagales bacterium. Taxonomy (GTDB): domain Bacteria; phylum Bacteroidota; class Bacteroidia; order Cytophagales; family JAHDFW01; genus JAHDFW01. Next base: position 10,303 of record JAHDFW010000141.1, on the reverse strand, counting down.
AAAATCAAATGAATTTCTGGTCCACATATTCTTAAACTGAAAGTTTGAATAGCTAATTAGTTCCAGCCGCTTTCTTCTGCTCCTGAACCCTAATATGTTGCTTCATAAAATCGGTTACCTGCTCTACACCCAATTGCCTAGCAATAATTTTTTTCCTTTTATCCGTAATGTATAGACGAGGGGTAGAAGTAACATCATACCATTGCCTAAACGGACTTACGTGGTCTGGATCATATACGTTAATCCATTCTCGCATACCTTTGTCATTGATAAACTTTATCCATTTGGCTTTGTCCTTGGTAGTGGCAACCGCATAAATACGAATACCCATTGCTTTCAATTCACTATTATATGCTTCAACAAGCTTTGGAGTAGCTTTCTTACAATGTCCACAGTCTGGATCCCAGAAATACAAAATCGTATACTCTGCTGGTTGGCGATATAATTCTCTGAAGATTCCAGATGTATCCTGAAGCTTCATTAGATTAGGAGTTTGTGTTCCACAAGAAGTCCAACTCAAGGTTTGTGCACGTTCTGAAAGCTTAGCAACCTGCGCGGAATCGGCCCAATAAGAAATTCCAGTTTCATAATACTTTTTAATCATATGAATATAAACCTTATCCATACACATGATTTTAGACGCACTATACTTGTTAGTCACCGTAATTATCATGAATTTAAGCAACTCGGAATTTGGAGATGTCTGACTTACCAAATAATCCGCTGCAGTAATAACAGAATCTGGATCTTGTACTGTAAGTTTCTCTAAATAATAATTAACCTTTTTCTCCAAAATAGGAGTACGCATTAATCGATCATCTTTAAGGTCTATGAAATCGAAATAATGTGATCTGTAGTAATAAAATTTCTCTTTATCTGGAACATCTTCTGGAACTACTATCTCTTCAACAGCCTTAAATGTTTTAGTTACGTACAAGTCTGCATGCTCTTTAAAAATCTTTTCTCTATAGCTCTTAATATCCGCTTCGTAACCTTTAAGGATATTAGTTATTTCTTCCTTTCTTTTAGTAAGTCGCTCTCTTTCCGATTCGCTTAAATCGGGATCAGCAAGTTTTTTATTTATGTCTTTTAACTCTTCACTTAGCGGAATAGCCTTGTTGTTTATCTCACCAGTAAACTGTAAATAATCATAGAATACTTTGTTTTCTTTAGAGTCTTCCGTCTTAAAGTTTTTGATAAAATCATTAGTGTCGGTTTCTACTGTGAAAAACTGTTCGCTTACGATGATTTCAAAGTTCTTCTTGCTCTCGAAATAAACAATGTAAATCCCACCTGGAAGTGGTTCCGATCCAGAAAAGGTATAGTATCCCTTTTTATCTAATACGGTTGTATCACGTACATATTTCTTGTCCCCAAGGTGATATGCTAAATAGCAAAGTGAATCAGTCATGTTATTCACCTTCACCTTAATTTCATATCCTTTTGATTGTTTTTTGTCTTTCCCGGCGTGTGCATATAAACCTACCAGAGAAAACATTAATACAAGTAAGATTGATTTTTTCATATATTGTAAAATTCTACTCTTAGACTACGGTTGCAAATTAGATAATTTTTAATGTTCTCTACAAATAATGTGCCTAATAAAGGCGCTACGGATTTATATTTCTACTAAATTTAGCCCCATATTTGATTCTTCACTCAACACATCGAACATATGATAAGTTCGATAACGTCTAAAGGTGAAAAATATTGTGCTTCTGATCATAGAAGAACAGGAACTTCAACTAAGTGCATGTAACGACAATATATGAATAAAAAAATAGCAATAACAGGAGGTGCAGGTAATCTAGGTTCTTGGCTTACGGAACATTTTGCAAACCACTGTTACGATGTAACGGTTCTCGCATCAAGAGAACGTGAAATAATTACAGATGCTGAATATAGGTTTCAATTTTGCGATGTTACAGATTTAGATCAATGCAAAAAGATCTTTACCAGCAACGATTTCGATTATGTGATACACACTGCAGGAGTGGATTCGATAAATTCTACTGGTGAAAAACAAATAGATGCAAAAGGCACAGAAAATGTATTTAATGCTTTAATAGCAAACCCTCCTAAACATGTAATTCATTTAAGTTCGTTTCAAGTTTATGGTAAATACGAAGGTTATATTAGTGAAGAATCTGACATGGTGCCTAAAAACGATTATGGAAAGTCTCATGCGATAGGAGAGCAAATGGTTACCAGTATTTGCACAGCCAATAACATTCCTTTTACGATTATTAGATTAACAAATAGTTATGGGTGTCCCAAAGACGTAAATTGTTCTAAATGGAATCTAGTTGTAAATGATTTGACAAAAGTGGCATATAACCAAGGAGAGATCAAATTGCTTTCCAATGGTTTAGCACCAAGAGATTTTATTTGGATGGGTACCGTTTGTAATGTATTTGAATCTTTACTAGGTATGCCTGCTACCAATGATGTATACAATTTGAGTGGACAAAGCACTTTAAAAATGATTGATATTGCTGAAACCGTCCGTAGAATGTACCTTAAGGTCTACGGAAAAGAATTGCCTATTACAACAAATAAAGAAGATAGTACGGTGTATAGTGATGATCTTATGGTTAGCTCTGAAAAACTACGAAAAGTAGTTGCTATCGAAGATAAAGTAATGTTTGAACAAGAAGTAGAGAACATCTTACGTTTTGTAGAAAAACACAAAGTGAAGTAAAGTTTAGCGGTATGATATTTGAAAAAACGGAATTAAAAGACGCGTGGATCCTAGAATTAGAAAGAAGAGGGGATCATAGAGGTTTTTTTGCTCGAACATTTTGTGCGGAGGAGTTTAAAGAACATGGTTTAAATACCAGTTTTGTTCAGGCCAATATGTCACGAAGTATGGAAAAACACACGTTGCGTGGGATGCATTTTCAGATAGACGGAGCTGAGGAATCTAAACTGATCCGTTGTACCAAAGGAGCTATACTAGATGTAATTATTGATATTAGAAAAAATTCTCCGACCTACGGTAAACATATATCTGTAGAATTAACTGAAGACAACGGGAGACAATTGTATGTTCCCGAAGGATTTGCACATGGCTTCATTACGCTTACATCGGAGATTGAAGTAACTTATTTGGTTTCCCAATTTTATACTCCAGGAAAGGAGAGGGGAATTCGTTGGAATGATCCAGCGTTCAATATTCAATGGCCTACGGATGCACCCATACTGTCTGAGAAGGATGAAAAATGGGATGATTGGGTATTATAGAATCTACTTTGTAAAGGAGATAATCCTGTTTTTTATTGTACTAATTTTGGAATAAGTAGAAATATTTTGAAAGAATACTTGTGCGCGTGTGTTTTTTAACTATCTTTGTGTAAGAAATACAATAAGTTATTAAGTGATACTAATTACGGTAACTTAAAATTTTCATTATTCTTTTGGTTCAAAGGTGTAGGATTTGGTGTCTTGCACCTTTATTTTTTTTCGGAAAGACTATTAATGGCGTTATCCAAATCTTGAACAAGCGCGCTAGTATTCTTTAACTCCGTTGAAATTTCTTGAACGGATTCCTGTATTCTTTCGATTTCACGAACTTGATCACCACTTGAGATATTTATTTGTTCAAGAAGTAAAACTATATTAGCCACAAAGCCTGATAAGTCATCTACTTTTTGAGTAGCCTCTACCGATAGATTTAAACCAGCGTTAGAAACTTCCTCAATATTTTTAGCGACCACCTGAGATCTTAACGATAATTTCTTAATCTCATTAGCAACAACTGCAAAACTTTTCCCATGTTCTCCAGCACGAGCAGCTTCAATAGAAGCATTTAAGGATAAAAACTTAGTTTGTCGAGCTACTTCCAATATAAAAGTAATATCCTTACTAATGTTTTTCATGAACTCCACCGTTCGTTGAATCGTTTCTAAATTTTGATTGGTATCTTCATTTACTTTGTTGGAATGTTCATAAAAACGTTGAGTCTCCTCAGCATTGGCTGAAACATCGGAAACCATTTGCTCAACGGATCGACTAATTTTAGAAACAAATTCTTCTTGATGCTTACTTGCTTGAAGTATTTTACCAGAGGTTATTCCCAGTTTCTCCTGAACATCCTTCATTACTCGGCTTAGTTTTCTACGTGCCGAAAGTAGCTCAATGTTCTGAAGTTCCATATCTTCCGTTGCTTCACGAACTTTTTGTTCCAACGCATGTTTAGACTTTCCTAATTGACGAATTCTCCATCGAATTAAAATTACGACAAGGGCTACTAATAATAGAAGGCTTAAAATTACAAACCAAGGTTGTTTGTACCATCGTGGTACAACAACAATACCCAGTTTTTTAATTTCATTGCTCCAAACACCATCATGATTAGCTGCTTTAATTAGAAAGTTGTATTCACCAGGAGAAAGATTAGTATAGGTAATTTCATTTTGCCCAAACATATGATTCCACTCGTGGTCAAAGCCTTCTAACTTATATTCGTATGTTACATTACGAGGATGAGTGTAATTTATACCATTAAATTCAATGGTAAATACATTCTGACTTTCTCTTAATTCGATTAGATTAGTATGATTCAATTCTTGTTTTAAGATTCCAGTACTATCAATTTCAAGCTTGTCGTTAAAAATTCGAAACCCAGTAAATCTTATGATAGGGGCTGAAGGATTACTTATAATATTTTCGGGATCAATTATATTAATTCCATTTGTACCGCCAAGTAGGATCTTGCCATTATTCAATATAGTTCCAGTACCACGGTTGAATTGATACCCTTGAATTCCATCCACTAAATCATAGTTCTTATTGGTAAATTCTGGAAGTACTAAACGTGAAAGGCCTTTTGTAGTTCCTATCCATAGATCGCTATCCGTAACCACTAAGGTGTTAATACAATTATCTATCAAACCTGTTGTAGTTGAAAAATGCCGTATTTGATTTTTTTCTGTGTCTATTAAATTTAAACCATGAGATGTTCCTACCCAAAGTTGGTTTCTACCATTCGAACTCAAAGTATTGATGAAACTATTACTGATTGTAGTCGAATCATTTTCATCGTGGATTAAATGAGAGAAAACGTATTCACCATTTCCAATAGGTGCATGATCTAATCCAATGTTGGTACCAACCCACAATTCTCCATTGTGGACTTCAAGACTGTACACAAAGTCGCTACAAAGAGATTGTTCGTTCTCATCGTCATGTTTCAATTTAGACCAGCTGTTGTTAGCAATACTATAAACGGCAACTCCTTCACCCCAAGTAGCTGCGTAGATTAAATCTTTTCCATCAAAGGCAAAGTCAAAAATATTGTTAGAGGGAATATCAGAATTGGAAGTAGTTAGATTGATGAATTCTGTTCCATTTGGAGGAAGAACGTTTACTCCGCCAGCCCAGGTTCCAAACCACGTGTTTCCATTTGGCAATTCGATACTGCTTAATATCGCGTTTGAACTTAATTTCCCTTTTTCCTCACCAGCTAAGTATTGACTATAATTTGAGCCGTAGTCTAAAACTTCAATTAATCCTCCTCCATCAGAGCCAAGAAGTAGTCTTCCGTTACTGGTTTCAATACATGATGTAATCATATTGTTTGGCAAACTTGTCAATCCTGGCTGATAATGTAAATGTTCAAATTTGTGGTAGTGATCATCTATCATACTAATGCCACTTTGCCAACCACCAAGCCAAACCCTTCCACTTGGATCTTGCTGTATTTCATATATAGAATTGAAAGGTATCGTAAAGTTATTATCCCGATTATGAATGAAGTGTTGCAGCAAATCAAAATCCTTATCGATTTTGTAAACTCCCTGATTTTCACAACTAATCCATAAGTTTTGATCTTGGTCGTACAAGATTTTTAAAATGCGATACGGTAAATTTAAAGTTTGCTCGCTTTTATTACGAATAATAAAAGGTTGAGCCTTAATTTCATTTTCAGAATAGGATATCATTTTAGGACCTTGATCAGTACCAACAAGTAAAGAAGACTCGTTCATTGAAACCAGGTCGCTGATATAATTAACCCCCTCAAAAGTGTAAACTAACTCACCAGTCGATGAAGTTGAATTATACTTATACAAGTAATTAGAATAAGAAAACCAAATGTTGCCCTCTGTATCCTCGCAAATTTTACCATTATTATCCACAGAAAAAACCATATCCGCTTGATTCAGATTAATTCTTTTAAAGGACTTAGAGTCAGGGTTGTATAAGCATGGTGTTTTGCCCATTAACCAAAGTTGACCTTTAGAATCTAATAAGCCATCAGAAATAATTCCCTCAGATATGGAATTAGGGTTTTCAGAAGAAACATATTGCTGGAAGTGATGTGTTAACTCGGAGTACATAGCAGCTCCATTGTTGGTACAAACCCAAATATTATTGTCGCGATCTTCTAAGATTTGGTGAACGTATTGATCAGGTAGTTGTGGTGCTTCGTTTTCGGCAGCTTCAAAGGAACGAACATTAATGCCATCATAATGATTGATACCATTTGTAGTCCCAATCCAAACAATACCATTAGACGCGTAATGAACACTGGTAACAGAGTTATGGCTAAGTTGTAAATCAAGGCGTATGACCTTCTTATTCTCTTTTTGACCATACAAACTTCCTATGGTCAACACAAATAGGCCAATTATATAAATGCCTCTAAACGAATACTTTTTAGTCACGCTCAATTTAAACCCAATAACTTTTTTATAACAACTTACAGGCCAAAGGAAATGATCAAAGCTCATTTTATGTCATTAACCTGAATAAATCCAAACTTAATAAAAAAGTAACGTGTAACTAGAATTTGACTGTTCTTTTAGATTAAAATGTGTATATGTAGAATATAAGCTTTGGAATGTAAGGTATAGATTGAGGATGAATACACAGAATTTAAAATTTCATTAAATTGTTATTGTTACTTAAACAATAACTTTATATTTACGAACTAAACATTAACTACAATTATGGGATTAGAGATTTTAGACATTTTAGTATTAGTTCTTTATGGAGCCGTAATACTTGGAGTAGGATTTTGGGTTTCCAGAAGTAAAGCTGGAGAAACTAAGGATTCGCAAGATTATTTTTTGGCTAGCAAGTCATTACCCTGGTGGGCAATAGGAGCATCATTAATTGCTGCTAATATATCCGCCGAACAATTTATTGGAATGTCGGGATCTGGGTTCGCCATGGGATTAGCCATTGCTTCTTACGAATGGATGGCCGCGTTTACTTTGATCATTGTAGGAAAGTACTTTTTGCCAATTTTTATTGAGAAAGGATTATATACTATTCCGGAGTTTTTAGAAAAACGATACAATTCAACGGTTAAGTCTGTACTAGCCGTATTTTGGGTATTCTTGTTTGTGGTAGTAAACCTAACGTCGGTGTTATACCTAGGAGGCTCTGCACTAGATACCATTATTGGTAATGGAGACGGAAGTATTGTAATGTACAGTATAATTGGTTTATCACTGTTTGCAGCTGCTTATTCTTTGTATGGAGGTCTTTCTGCGGTTGCATGGACCGATGTAATTCAAGTTGTAGTTCTAATTGTTGGAGGGTTGATTACTACCTATCTTGCATTAACTCATATTGCCCCAGATGATTCATTTTTAGGAGGGCTTGCGTATTTATACGATAAAGTACCTGAACGATTTGATTTAATCTTGGAAGAAGGGAAAATTATGATGCCTCAAGGAGATGGTAAGTTTAAAGATGCCTATCAAGACCTTCCTGGAATAGCGGTGCTAGTAGGTGGTATGTGGGTAGCAAATATTTACTATTGGGGATTCAATCAGTATATTATTCAAAGAACTTTGGCTGCTAAAAGTTTAAAGGAGTCGCAAAAAGGTATAGCGTTTGCAGCAATTATTAAGCTAATTGTTCCTTTAATTGTTGTAATCCCAGGAATTATAGCTTACGTAATGTTTAAGGAAGACCCTGAAGTTGCTGCTGAATTTACTAAAGCGAATGGAGGTTTAGCAAATGATAAAGCATATCCGTGGCTTATAGCACAATTTATTCCAACGGGTATTAAAGGTGTAATTGTAGCCGCTCTAGCCGCGGCAATTGTTTCTTCGTTAGCTTCGATGCTAAATAGTACCTCTACAATTTTTACGATGGACATTTATAAACCCCTTATTAATAAGGATGCTTCACAAGGTAAGTTGGTAAATGTAGGTCGTGTTTCTGGTTTAGTTGCTTTAATAATAGCTGTGATTGTTGCTCCGGTATTAGGAAACATTGATCAAGCATTTAGATTTATCCAAGAATGGACAGGTTTAGTAAGTCCAGGTATTCTAGCTATTTTTATGTTAGGCTTATTTTGGAAGCGTACAAGTGCGAGAGCTGCAGTAGTAGGAGCTATAGCTTCAATTCCAATCGCTCTTTTCTTTAAAGTTGGACCTAATCAATGGAGTGATTTACCAATATTTCCAAGTATGCCTTTTATGCATCAGATGGGATTAACATTTTTATTGACAGCATTATTAATGGTGGTAATATCAATTATGAATAACCCAAGTGGTAAAGACGAGAAAGGAATTGAAATACAATCTGGACTTTTCAAAACTAATGCAACTTTTAATGTAGCTGCAGTTGTTGTTATGTTAGTATTAGCAACTTTATACGCACTGTTCTGGTAGGGAAGGCGTTAAATAAATTTTAAGTTTAATTAGGATATTCGTCATTCAGCGCCTACCTTAGCGTATATACGACATTATGTTTAAGCGTAATAAAATAATATTGTTCATAGCTGCTCTAATAGCCTTTGGTTATTCTGAAGCGCAACTACTTGAAAAAGACTCTGTAGTGGGAATTCAAGTTAAACCAGCAGGTTTAAAAAAGTTGAATGTAAGTGGAAGCTACCGATTCTATGCACAGCATAGACAAATGCGAGATGGTGGATATTTATTAAACCCAGCGCGATTTGCTGGACAAATGGATACAACCACGCCAAGATCAATTTTAATTGGAGATGCTTCTCAATTACCAGAGCTTACTCTAAATATTAATGGTAACCCATCTAAACGTACATCGTTTGGTACAGACCTAGTGGTTTGGAATCAAAACAACGGAAACTTTGATTATTACAATGGCCTCCAGTTGGGGATCAATATGTATGGTTCGTTTGATACTGATTATGGTAATGCAAACGTAAGAGTAGGAGGTATTCACTGGTATCAGATGACGCCTTTTACTTTTAAAGCTTTCGAAGGTTACAATAGATATAGTCTTTTCGAAAGAAATCCATGGGATCCAGTAACTAAAACGATGGGTACGCGTTACTCTGATTATTTTGAACGAGGAGCAATTACTCAGGATCAAAGATGGGGAAGTCAGGCATTTCAAGGTTTAATAGCTGAATTTAGTGAATTACCACTAGGAATGTTTGGAGGAGTTATCTACGGTAAAACTCAGTTAAATGGAGGTTTCGAAAGCAATTACCCAGATTATACGTTTGGTGGTCGTTTAGGAAAGAAAGTTGGTAACCTCGAAGTGACATTGAATTCTATTAATAGTCGTGCTTTTGAAGATAGCCTTGCTACATTACCAATTAATTATGGAATAACCACGGCAAATTGGTTTTGGAGTGCTCACGAATTTAGTTTTCAAGGAGAATTCGGTTTAAGTAGATACAAAGATAATCCAATAGGAGAAGCTGTGAGACTTAAACTATACGTACCGAAAAAGATTACAAAGGTTCCTGTTGAATTAGGTTTCTATCGTATTTCTCCGCGAGTATACAACAATAATGGACAGTTCTTTAATACAGCTATCACCGAAGATCAATCGGCTGCTGTTAAGGCTCAAACCACTGTTACAGCAGGGGCTCAGGGTCTGTTAAGACCTACAGGAGCGTCTATGGTTGGCATTGGGCAAATGACAAATAACCGTCAAGCATTTACGTTTAACACAGATATTCAGGTCAACGATAGATTGTTATTTGTTTTAGGAAGCAGTATCGAAAAAGAATTGGAAAGTGGTTCCAGTTTCCTTACCTATGGTTATGGTATAAATGGTCTTCAAATGTCTCGATATTGGAGATGGTTTTTTCCAACCGATGTTGGACCATACGGAAGAAAAAACGTCATATTCCGTGGTATGTATGAGAAAGTAGAACTTAGAGGGGCCGATTCGGAAGACCCAGATTTGCTTAAATACTTTAATACTATAGAAGCACAGGCAAAATACAGATTAACAATGTTTAATCGTGACTGGTACTTCTTTTATTTAGGATCATATGCATCTGCACAAAATTTCATGGCACCAATTACTGTATTTAGTGAGAAAGCCTATATCCGTAATTATACACATC
>JAHDFW010000140.1 GCA_020627945.1 Cytophagales bacterium | reverse complement strand
CAACCAAGAATCTAAAGTCATTGCTACTTTTTTCTCATCGTCTTAACTATAAGAATTAGCAAGGACAATGCTGTAATTGCCAGACCCGCTAACAGTAGGCTTTTCCAATTTTCCCATCCTTGGATTTTTAAAACTACGGAAGAGCCGATTAGTACCAGACCAATTATTAATCTAATTAAGAAGCTTTTATTAGTAAACATAATTTTTTAAGTATCAAATTTTGAGTGGTGAGTTTTGAGCAAGAGTTTTGAGCAAGAGTTTCAGCAAGAGGGTCGAGGAATTAATAATGTAATACCTCATTACTCGACCCTCTTGCTCATTACTCAAAACTCTTGCTCCCTACTCAAAACTCTCGCTCATTACTATTTTAATGTTTCATCTAACCACTTAAAGAATTCCGATTGCCATACAATAGCATTTTGAGGCTTTAGAATCCAGTGATTTTCTTCTGGGAAATACAATAATTTACTTTTTACCCCACGTAACTGCGCAGCTTGAAATGCTTCTAAGCCCTGCCCAATTGGAACTCTAAAGTCTAAACCTCCTTGTATGATCAAAATTGGTGTATCCCAATCTTGGACTCTGTTAATTGGGTTAAACTCGTTATAGGCTTTTCTTGCTTTTGAGTGATTTCTGTTCCAGTAAGGACCTCCTAAATCCCAAGTTGGGAAGAACACTTCTTCAGTTGTTCCATACATACTACGCCAATTGAAAATACCATCGTGCGCAATGAATGATTTAAATCTTCGGTTATGAATACCTGCCAAATAGAACGCTGAATAACCTCCGTAACTTGCTCCTACACAACCTAACCTATCATTATCAACATAAGATTCTTTTGCAACATCATCAATGGCTGAAAGATAATCTTTCATGTTTTGACCTCCATAATCACCGCTAATTTGCTCATTCCATTCAACCCCATGACCTGGCATTCCTCTACGATTAGGTGCAACAACAATATATCCTTGAGATGCCATTAACTGGAAATTCCAACGGAAGGAATAAAACTGACTCAATGCACCTTGAGGACCTCCTTGGCAATACAACAAAGTTGGGTACTTCTTACTTTCATCAAAATTAGGTGGATAAACAACCCATGTTACCATATCTTTTCCATCGGTAGTTTTAACCATTCGTTTTACTACTTTACACATGTTGATTTTCGAATACATGTCATCATTAACATGAGTAAGTTGAGACAGCTTACCTTTCTTCAAATTTACCGTGTAGATTTCAGATGCATGATTCATATCTCTACGATAAACAACCATGGTATTGCCAACTTGACCAACAATTCCATTCACATCAAATTGACCATCGGTAATTTGGCGTGGTGCAGTAACTTTATCTGCTGCTGATTTTGGAACCATTATTTCAAATAACTGTACAGTTCCTCCAACAGGAGCATTGAAGTATATTTTATCGTTTTTCTCTCCCCAAACAAAGCCATTTACTGTACCATCCCAGTCCTTGGTTAAGTTTAAGTCTCCGGATTTCAAACGAACAATGATGTCATTTTTATCTGACTCATAACCATCTCTTTTCATTTGACACCAAGCCAAAATCCCATTATTGGAAAATGCAGGTTGAGTATCATATCCTTTATTATCCTTAGTAAGGTTTACGGTTTTCTTAGAAAGAATGTCATATTGATAAATATCTGAATTAGTGCTAATAGCATATTCAGTTCCATAACTCTTCTTAGTAACATAAAGTACAGAATTTCCATCAGGACTCCATAGATAATCTTCATCTCCGCCGAAAGGTTTTTGAGGACAATCGTAAGGTTCTCCCTCCATGGCATCAATCACCTGATTAGGGTTTTTAGTAGATTTAATCTTGAGATGACTATACTTACCATCTTCCCAGGTATCCCAGTGGCGATAGTTCAAATCTTCAATAATCATTACGTCAGATTTTGGAAGTTGCGGATAGTAATCCACACCCGTTATTTTCTTGATTTTTACGTCCTCAGCGAACAACTGAAACTCCCCATTTGGAGAAATCATTCGGTCCTCAATAAGGCCTGTAAAGTCATCTATTTTGGTAGCACTACCTCCACCAATTGGAATTTTAAAAGTTTCAGTGGTTCTGGATTCATCTTCCATGTTGTACTGAGTAGCTCGATACACTACAGACTTTCTGTCTTTGGTAATTCCTACTGCGGAAACACGTTTTAGTTTCCATAACATTTCTGGAGTAAGATTAGACTGCGCAAAAGCTCCTGTTCCAATAATTAGAGCCGATGATAAAGCAGTTACTTTAAGTACAAGTTTTCTCATGTTTAACTTCTTTGGTATTGTTTAAATTTAGCGTTTTAAAGTGAAACGAAAATCAATTTTCTGTTAGATAAATAAAAGGTTCTCTTAAACAAAGATTATTCGACTAACGATGCAATTTATGCGTTTTTGACGTGCTAGCACCTAAAAACCGTTTTTTTTATACTCATCGAGAACAAATTCACATAAATGGGGCAATAAATCGAAATTAATTATGAAATTTGTTAAAGTAAATAAACCTTACGTCAAAAGCACATTCGTTAATGAAGACTCAATTAATTGTTAATAGGAATTATCGCATCGAGTTACTTGATGACGGCATTATTACTGTTGACATAGTTGGCCATGTAGATCGGAGAACAGCTGTTGAAATGGTTGCCGAACGTAAACGAATAGCAGAAGGTAAGGATATGAAGGTGCTGATAAAACTGAAGAAACTTAAATTCGTAGAACAGGACGCTTTAAATTACTTGGGAGGCAGTGAAGCGGATGAAGGAATTTCTGCTGGTGCATTGGTGCACCCGGGTTCTGTAATTGTAAATACGATCATCAATGCCTTCATGGGCATGAAGAGATCTAATAGCCCTACTAAAATGTTTAGGAGTACCGAAGAGGCAATTAAATGGTTGAAGGATCAGTAGAAGGTTTGTCTATACCTTTTTAGCCTTAATGAAAATATTCCCCTGAGAAGCATCATTTACGAACTCACCAGCATTTTTTGCATAACCAACGTACCAGTTTTTCTCTATTTCAAATCCAGATTCTTGCAAAATTGCCTTAATCTCTGACTCGCAGAAGTAGTGTAAAAACGCAATACTTTTCAAACCAAGCTTAGTGTAAAAAACATCACCAGATTCATAACCGTGATGATCTAACCGTCTATTCTCAAATGCCTTCTTGGCCTTAGGGCCCCATTCATTTTCATTATCCACGCTAAACAGGTCAACGAACAGGTAACCGCCTTTTTTAAGATGCCTGTGAATCTTTTTCAACGTCTTCACTCGGGCTTCGCGATCAGAAATATGACCAAAAGCATATAAGAACGTAATTGCATCTATTTCACCTCTGTGTTCAGTTATATCTTCGGCAATTTCCCAGTTTTGCAAATAAGTTTCAATGCCTCTCTCAGCACAAACTTGTAGCATTCCCTCACTTATATCAACGCCAATAATTTGATAAGAACACTTAGATAAATCTCTAATGGCGACAGCACGTCGACCTGTTCCTGTAGCAATATCCATTACTTTTTCAGGGGTTTTATCTTCAAACTCGTCTGCTATAATTTTATTGACACGAGAAATATATTTATTCCGATTGGGCTGATTAAAGTCCGAAAAATCATATTGCTCTGCTTGTTCGCTAAAGTAGTCGGCGTTCATTCTACCAATTACCTCCCGTTCAGGCTTTGGAATCACGTATGAAATGCAATGGGATTTGCTCTTATTAAATTCTTCAAACGACACAAAACTAAACTGCTCTCTTTGGGTTTCCTTAAAATGCCCTTCTTCTTCACTCCAACTTGCTGTTTTAGCATCTTTGCTTAATACGCCAATATCACCGTTTGCAGCATTGAAAATTTTGAGACCTTCAAGAGTCTCTAATGCAGGATGATAAAAATGCAGTGTTATGGCGCGTCGTTCTCTACTTGGGTTAGCTATCTTGTGAATTACGCCGTCTGGTTCAGGCATTAAGCCCCGTTTTACATACCTACAGCGATCATACTCAACTAATGTTCCCTCTTCTTCACGATAAAGGACATTATCCAATTCACCTTCAAAAACATAAACATAGCCAAATAAACCTTGATGATGATGAATCGCACTTTCGGCACCCGGAGGCCAGTTAATCAAGACACACTCAAAAGGTTCCAATATCAAAATATTGCGACCATAGTCTCCTTCCGACTCTGGTTCTTTTACGAATTGATCTACTTGGAGATTTTCCAGATCAAACGTGGTAAGGAAGTGCTTTAAAGATTCAAAAGTTACCTCTTCTTTAAAACTTGCTATCTTTGATATCAGTTCTTGCATGCCTCGAAATAAGTAATACACGTAAGCAATGCCAAATAAAAATCAGATTTACCATGTAATAGGCTTAATGTCAGGAACTTCACTTGACGGCATGGATATCGCCTATTGTACTTTCGAATGGAATGACCCAACCAAATCATGGAGTTACAACATAATAAGAGGTGCAACAGTAAGCTATAACGACTATTGGTATAACCAACTCCTAAACTCAATGCAACTTAACAAAAAGGAACTGGCACTTCTGGATGATGAGTATGGCATATGGATTGGTCAACAAGTACTTAAGTTTATAAATGAGCATCAACTTACAATCGATCTTGTTTGTTCTCATGGACATACAGTTCATCACCGACCAGATGAGGGTGTTACCATACAAATCGGAAATGGAAAGCGAATCCATGAGGTCCTAAACCTTAATGTAATTTGTGATTTTAGAAGTTTAGACGTATCCATGGGAGGTCAAGGAGCCCCTTTGGTTCCTATTGGGGATTTACTGTTGTTTTCAAAGTTCAATTATTGTATCAACTTGGGAGGAATTGCAAATATTTCGTTTCAACATAATAACCAGCGTATCGCGTTCGACATCTGCGGTTGTAATCTAATCCTAAATCACCTTGTAAAAGAAACAGGAAAGAAATTTGATAATGACGGAAACCTTGCTCGTTCTGGTGTTGTAAACGCAGATCTTCTCAATCTTCTTAATTCGAATCCTTATCATACAGGAAAAGGACCTAAGTCACTGGGTAAGGAAGATATTTGGTCTTATGATTTACCTATTGTCGTCAGTTCAACTATTAATCTGGAAGACAAACTTGCTACGTACGTAGAATATATTGCAATGCAGATCAACGAGGTCATTGAGGAAGGAAAAGTTTTGGTTACGGGAGGTGGAGTGCTAAATTCATTTTTACTAGAACGACTCAGAATTCGTTCAGGTTCTTCGGTAGATTTTGTTAAACCTGATAACACGCTGATTGAATTTAAAGAGGCTCTAATTTTTGGGTTTCTTGGGGTGCTAAAATGGCGCAATGAAATCAATGTTTTAGCATCAGTTACTGGTGGACGGAAAGATAGCTCTTCTGGCACAATTTACGGGTCTTAAAATCCTCATAATTACAAGTATAATTTAAACAGTAACTACCTACCTCAGCACCTTATAAAGCATAATTTCGAGGGTAAATCACGATTCAACGACCCGCAAATAATTTTAATTATAAATAAACCTTTAACATACGGGAAAACCCGTATACAATATCGGGTTTTCCCCTGTATTTAGAAGGGATTGGATTAGTTTACTTGCCGAATAACATTTTGTTATTCACAAAAACTAACTAATCTAATTAACAATCATGAGAGTACTTACAAAAGACCAACCAGTTCTAAAAAGTCAATCAAAAACACCTATTTCAAAGACTCAAAAAATCCATTTAGATCAGGAGTGGAAAATTGATTTTTGGTCAGAACATTTTAATGTTTCGAGTGCCCGACTAGTAACTGCGTCTAGAATAGTTGGCACCGAAATTGGATCACTAGAAAGATTTCTAGAAACGTCATTAATTTTGGATATTTAAGTTAAGATCCTGAACTAACAACAACACTTCGTATGTTTGTTTCAACGTTAAGTTCATCTTAAACTATGAAGCATTTATTAGCTAATATAAAAAATTGTACGGAGTGTGAGGCTCATTTACCAATGGGTGCTAGGCCTGTGGTCCACGTAAGTACGTCCAGTAAAATTATGGTTATTGGACAAGCTCCTGGAATTCGTGTACACAATTCTGGCATCCCTTGGAATGACCCAAGCGGAGATAATCTAAGAAACTGGCTCGATGTTGATCGTGATCAATTCTATGATGAATCGCTATTTGGAATTATGCCAATGGGGTTTTGCTATCCTGGCACTGGAAAATCAGGAGATTTACCTCCTCGCAAAGAATGTGCGAAGCTATGGCATCAACCGTTGTGGGATGCTATGCCTAATATTGAGTTAACGTTACTTATCGGAAAGTATGCCCAAGATTATTATTTGGGTAAAAGTGCAAAGTCTAATCTTACCAACACGGTTAGAAGTTTTGACGAATACTTACCTAAATACTTTGTTCTTCCTCATCCTTCACCACGAAACAATATTTGGCAAAAGAAAAATCCTTGGTTTAAAGCAGAGCTCCTACCTGACTTAAAAAAAGTGGTGGGGTCAATTCTAAATTCCTAACTCCTGATTAGCTACATCTAACCAACCAGTCTCCATCTTTTTGTCTGGATTATTAAACCAGGAAGCGGGAAAATTGTCCACATAAAGTTTAAGGTTCTCCCTGTAATTCTTCAGATCGTCAGTCCTAGACGTGCTATTTGGTATTTGAGATCGACTTAAATAGACCTGCGCTTTTT
This sequence comes from Cytophagales bacterium, assembly GCA_020627945.1. GTDB lineage: Bacteria > Bacteroidota > Bacteroidia > Cytophagales > JAHDFW01 > JAHDFW01. The sequence goes on along the minus strand of JAHDFW010000140.1, from coordinate 4,728 downwards.
CGAAATAAACATAAGGTGATCGATGTAGTTGAGTTAGTTTATTAAGCAGTGTTTCGTGTTGAGAATAATCAAGATGATCTAACAAATCTTTCTGAATTAGAACCCGAAGAGCATCTTTCCCAACCTTTTGATCATCACCAGAAAGTTCTAGTAACGGGAATAGCTTATTTTTAACCCTGTTATAGTCAACACTCATCTTACTTTTAACAATATTTTGCTCCTTCGCTTTTGCGTGAAGTAAGCCTAAGAATAATTGTTCTTTCGGAGTTAGGTCTTTATTAGCATCGACCGATACATTTTGCAATACTTCTGCTTTTTCTAAATATCCAAGGTTTAAATCAGCACTATTTATTACAATCTGATCCCCGTTATTTGGCCCAATTGATAATTTACGATCATCGTACAAGCCGTTTTTAACCGTATCTGTTAAGAGGATATCAAAACTATCAAGATGAATACCTAATAGCGTAGGGTTTCCCTTATTATTAAAAGCATAAACCTCTCTTTTCTCAATTTGTTTGAGCTGTCCTTTGACCTCCATGATCTGTTCATCGGAAAGAATTGTAGCACCAGTAACTGGAGGAGCATACCCTATTGCATCACGAACAAATTCAATCCCAAGAGATAGAATAGTCATTAGAACCGCAAAGCCCATAGAAACATAAATGGTTCTTATAAACACTGGTCGGGGTTCATCCCGATCCTGTTCTTTCTGCAGTAAATTATATACTTTGTAGATGCAATAAATACTGACTCCCATAGCCCCGGCAGAAGCGATTTTGGTAATAAGACCAGCGTCCATATTGTGTTCGTATTAAAGTTAAGTGATAGCTAAAGTACCAAAAAATCACATATTTTTAGGTTATAACTTAAAATAAGATGAGTTGAAATTTGGAGAAACGCTATTTACCTTTCCACACATACTTACAGTTATGACAACGAAACTTTCGATTATTTGTTGGAACTAAAACACCTATGATTATCGCATTTATCAATTTACCCCATTTTGTATATGGGATTTCAGTGGTATTGTAAGAATCACAAATTGGACATTCTACATCTTCGTCAACTTCTATTTCTAATACCTTTAGCGCTTGTTCAACATCTGATACATGGACACTCAGTTTAATACCTCCTACTGCTGCATTGTAGTGCGTACCAGAATATTCATCTACAAGGTATGATCTGATTCCGTGCGCCTCAAGCTTCGTTTTGGCTAAATGTGCATCCACATTATTTAGAAATGAAGTTAATTCCACCATTTTGTCCATGCCTCAATATACAAAAAAACCTCATGAAGCGAACTCCATGAGGTTTAGATCTAACTGTTATGTATTACTTTATTTTGTAAGCGCTACTAACAGATCTTGTTCAGTGATAATATTCAACTCTTCGGAATTTTGATTACGTACTAGTACCGCTTTATGTTGTTTGATCATAGAAGACAATACATCAATTGTATTATCTGGAGCTACAACTGGGAAAGAATTACCCATTACTTCTCTTACCGAAAGTGATTTTGCTTCTGGTCTTTCTACCAATGCATTCAACATCATTTCTTCAGTAAGACCTCCCACAATGTCATTTCCTTCTTTCACTACCAATTGAGAAATTCCATTCTCACTCATCAACTCAACTGCTTGAGCCACTGTAGTACGATCCGTGATTGACATCAACGACTTTTTCTCTCCGTTGTTCAAAATATCTTGAGCAGTTTGGAATCCTTCATTATCAAGGTATCCCATTTTGATCATCCACTCGTCGTTATAAACTTTACCCAGGTAACGCGTTCCGTGATCATGCATCACGATAACCATAACATCGTCTTCCTTAAGGTTCTTTTTTGCATATTCTAAAGCTCCAACAACTGCTGAACCACAAGACCAACCAACAAATAAACCTTCTTCGCGTGCCAAACGACGAGTCATTAAGGCTCCATCTTTGTCCGTCACTTTTACAAACTCATCAATAACATCAAAGTCTACGTTTTTAGGAAGAATGTCCTCTCCAATACCCTCTGTAGCGTAAGAATAGATTTCGTTCTTATCGAAAATTCCCGTTTCCTTATACTTCTTAAACACCGATCCGTAAGAATCAATCCCAACCGTATAAACATTAGGATTTTGCTCTTTCAAATATTTGCTAACTCCACTAACAGTTCCCCCTGTTCCAACACCTACAGCATAATGTGTTATTTTACCTTCAGTCTGATCCCAGATTTCAGGACCTGTAGTTTCATAATGCGCAATTGCATTTCCTGGGTTATCGTATTGATTAATGAAAACTGAATTCTCAATTTCTGCATGCCTTTTACGAGCCATAGAATAATACGATCTCGGATCATCTGGTTCTACATTTGTAGGGCAAACGATTACCTCTGCACCTAATGCCTTAAGTGCATCAATCTTCTCTTTAGATTGTTTATCAGCTAAAGTAAAAATACACTTATAACCTTTTACGCAAGCAGCAAGTGCCAACCCCATTCCAGTGTTTCCTGAAGTACATTCGATGATTGTACCCCCTGGTTTTAGTGTCCCTTCCTCTTCCGCTAATTGCACCATTCTCAATGCCATTCTATCTTTGATAGAGTGACCTGGGTTAAAATACTCAACCTTAGCTAGGATTGTCCCTGGAATTCCATCAGTAACACTATTCAATTTAATCAATGGTGTATTACCAATTGCTTCAATTATGTTATTCAAATATTTCATTTGACCTTATTCTTTTGGTTTTGCCGCAAATGTAGTAAGAATCCATAACTAAACACAATGATTGAATAACTTGAATACCTGTGAACGATTTGTTGCATTTATTTGTATACATATCGCACCGTTCATTAATTTGAGGTGCAAATAAGACCTAGTTACCCTGTTATGCAAAGAAAAATAGCCTTAATAACGTTATTTATGGCCGTATTTTGTGCGTTTACCAACGGACAGATTGTTGACTCTATTGCACTAAAAGGTCTAAAAAGAACAAGGCCAGACATTGTTCAACGATACCTGGATAGCAAAGTCGGTCAAGAATTCAATGAAGAAAATGCTCAACACGACGTACAAGCGATTCTAAACACTCGTGTTTTTTCTCAAGCTTCGTATGAACTCAAATCAATTGATGGGAAGAATATTTTAGAGTTCGATTGCAAAGAAATAATCACTCTGCTGCCAACCCTAAATTTTGGTACGATAGGTTCAAATACGTTTCTAAAAATAGGTGGTTTTAATGCCAATCTTTTTGGAAAAATAGGAACACTTCGTGCACATTACATTTTCTATGATGGTCATTCGTTCTTTATAGAAAATGAAACCCCATACATCAATGGTTCTCCTTTTGGCCTAATGCTAGACCTTAAGTCCGTTTCTACCCTGGAGGTTCTAAATGTAGATGACATGAGCCTATCTTGTAATTATCGAAACAACTATTTTGGAGCAGATGGATTCTATGAATTAGAACAAAATCACAGGGTATACGCTGGTGGAGCTCTCTTTAATGAGCGGTTTAGCATTAATTCGGACATGGCTACGGATTCTACTCATTTTGTAGAAGGTACTAAGGTTAAATTTAAGTTGGAACACCGAATGAACAACGTAAATATTAATGGATGTAACGAGTTTGGATTAGGACTTCAAACTCAGGTGTCGATGGTCAATACTCGTGGATATAAACCTTTCTTTCAAATCATTCATAGTTTCAAGTACATAAAGCAATTTGGGCATGGAAGCAATTTGGCTACTCGTCTTAAGCTCGGTACTTCTACTGATCAAATGACTCCTTTTGCACCTTTTACAGTTGATAGTTATTTAAACATTCGAGGAGTTGGAAACAAAATAGATCGTGGAGTTTCGCAATGCGTCTTGAATGTGGAATATAGACAAGAACTATTCCATGGAAAAAGTATAATTCTACAAGGAATCGCGTTCACAGACTTAGGATCTTGGAGACTCCCTGGTGAAACGTATGCGGGCTTGTTACAGAAGAAAAACCTAAAATCGTTCAGTGGCCTTGGAGCAAGGGTGTTTCTAACCAACTACTACCAATTAATTCTTCGAGGGGATATTGGTTTCAATTTACAAGATCTCTCGCAACGTGGTGTTGTGATTGGGTTAGGACAGTACTTTTAAAAAAGACTTAACTGCGTTGATTGATTATTCTTAATTTGTTTGCGCGGAGGCTTTGCCCAGCCCATTACCGTGCGACCACCATATTTCCAAGCATCTCTTCTTTCTTTATCAATTAGATCATCCAATGATCCGGTAGGAACAAAGTTCTTTTCGTGCTTTTGTGAAGATCGAGTCAATCCTTTTATCGCCTTATTTTTATCGCTTCGATCTAATTTTGCTTTCGAAATCGCTTTGGTCAAGGTTTCAATGGTTTCGTCATATGTATAAGTAGGTACAGGAAACGGGTGACCATCTTTCCCACCATGTGCAAAAGAGAAGCGTGCTGGATCAGAAAAACGTGTTTGAGTACCGTGAATAACTTCACTTACCAGAGTTAAGGATTGTAATGTACGTGGCCCTAAACCTTCCAGTAAAAGTAAACTTTCAAAATCACGAAGTTCCTTATTTTGTGCAACGGCTAATATGGCTCCAAGACGTTTTAGATTTACGTCTTTAGCACGAACATCATGATGTCTTGGCATTTTAAGACTTCTTGCTTCTTGAATGATGTGCACAGGTTTTTCATCGGTAAGTTGCAAAATTCCAGAACGTGTTGGACTCGCATCCT